>JBDSDI010000291.1:0-10337 GCA_039920645.1 Bdellovibrionota bacterium
GCAGAGAAATAATGAAAAGTCCGGAGAGCGCTTGGCTCCAGATCAACGTCGCTCGAAAACCGCGCCGGCTCGCGACGCGGGGGAAGAGAGCGCCGCCAAGGGCAATGGCCAGCGTCTTGACGGCAACCGAATACGCCGCAAGCGCGGTGTCATGCGTGAGATCCTTGATGATAATGAGAACGGCGAAGTAACTGAGGAAATCCCCCAGAGACGTCGCGAAGGTAATCCGTGAAAGAAGACTGTTCTCTTCGTCTGTGCCCAGGGGCTTCTGCATCAAAGTTCCTTCTGAGAGAGGACCTTAGTAAATCCTACAAACAGAAGGGGGACAAGCGATTCCTCGGTGCCGGGAGCCGCAGTGGATTGAACCCAGTGCTTGAAGGCTTCCATTTGCTCTTGGATCCGCTTCGCGACGGTCGGAGTCACAAGCTGCATAGCCTGCGCAAGGACTTGATTATCATTGCCCTCTCGAGACAGGAAGATATCCACGTGACGACGGATGTATTCCGAACCTTTGGCGACGGCGCGGGGACCCGCATTGGAGAAGGTCGGGATGCGGTAAAGATTGCGGCTGGGAGTGATGCGTTCTTTTTCGACAGCGACTAGATCGAGGTCTACAAGTTTTTGGAGCTTCGTGGGAGAGAGGCGCTCGGCTTCGGAGACCGGGAGTCCTTCGTAGAGCATGACGCGTTTATGGAAGCGCATGGCATCGGGATTCTCGATCAGGAAATCGAGCTGTTCTTCGGAGTAGAACATCCGCTTGCGGTCGGATTCCCAAATGTTCTCGCGCGGAGCGTTGACTTCGGGCAGCAGGTAGCCCGACAGATATTCCAAGAGCGACGAGGCCCTCTTGTCACCTTCAAGCACGGACTTGAAGTAAGCCACGATGAGAGCCTTGCGATCGGAGGGCTGAGACTCAAGGAAGAGCGCGATCAGCAGTTTTTCGGAAGGCGGGTATTTACCCGATTCGATCTGCTGAAAGTGCCGGAGGGAAATGTCGAGTTTCTCCTCGCCACCCAAAGATTCGTAATGCTCTTTGGAGGAGCGGAGACTTTTCTGGCCACGTCGTTCTCTGAGAAATTCGCCGAAATTCATGTCATCCTTAATACCTACGCAAAAAATTTGCGTCAATTATATTTTTTTGCACATTTTCGTTGACCCGAAAAGACCATTCCTTCATAACAGCCCACGTCGAGGGCACGCCAAAAGGCCTTCGGCAAACCCCGGTTGGTTCTGAGAACTGACCTTCCCTCCCCGCCATGGGGGTCAGTCACTGAAAGGTTTCTGATCCCCATATTTTTTTGCTAGAGAGGACCTCATGAAGACCCTCCCCTTTCTCGCGACCCTTCTCTTCTGCACCCACGCTTTCGCCATGGGCGGATCCGCTCCCGGCGGACCCCTTTACGACGAGACCACGCGCTGCAAAGATTTACCCGCAAATCTCAGAGAGTCTTTCTTCCAAACTTTCCGTGAAGATGTCGCAAGCTCAGGCTCTTCCGAGACGCGCATTCAAAATTATATGCGCATCCTCGGCTATGCGCCTCGTGAGAGCAGCGGCTACACGCTTGCCGCCAACGACGAGATGCCACGCACGATCGAAGAGCGGCAGCGTGGACTTACGGGCCAAGAAGTTTACATTGACCGCGTTTGGCTCGACAACAAACACTGGAAGAAAAGCAATTCCGTCAAAGCGAGTCTCGAGAGCTACCGCGTGATTTACGGACGCGAATCCTCGACCTACACCCTAAAAAACCGCGAGTTTATGTCGCACGGACGACTCTTCCGACGCGGAGAAACCGTTTCGAAATTTACGATTCATCGTTCGACGAGCGTCGGACTCATCCAAGTCTCGGCCGATCAACTTGGCCGCGGCAACACGCGCGCCTATCTGGCTTCGCTCGTGCGTCTCGCGCAGACTGATCCGAATGCGGCCGCCACGGCTTGCCTCACGCGACTCTATTTCAGCGACTCTCCGAGCCAGGTCGCACGCGAGCTCAATACTCTGGCGCGTTCCTGCACCCCCGGCACGACGTCGGACAGCGACGTTCTTTGTTTCGATAAATGGACGGCGCTTTGCCCCGCATTCAACATCCGACTCGGTCTATTACTTCCGGACGCTTACTTTGCACAAAAGACCAAAGACAAATCCGCACCTCAATGCGAAAGCGAATTTAGGAAAATCGCGGCCAGCCTTTAACCGCTCGTCAGCATTCCCGAAGCGATGCCAGTCACAGTGAGACGCAAGAGCGACTCGTCGGACTCCTCTTCTGCCAGATCCTGGAGAAGGTTGAGCGGATAGATCATCGTGCGACGAAGGTGAATACTTTCCTGAAGCCACGGTCTGAACCACAAGAGCTCTTTGGACTTAACGAGGCGCCCCAGTAGCTTGCGAGTCTCACCGAAACGCCGTTCGAAGTCGACTTTCCACTCTAAGAGTCCGGCGTCGGTCTTGCCGAGGCGCTCGAGCTGCGTAAACCAGGGTGCGAAGTCCACTTTAGCGAGCGTGAATCCCAGTTGCTTGAGATAGGTGGACCAGAGCGGATCCGTCGTCGCGATCTTTTGAAGCTTTTGCTTTTCAGTCGCAGTGAGCGAGTCCCACGCTTCCGCCAAACCCCACCACGTCGGAAAGAGAACGCGATTCTGCGTCCAACACAAAACCCAGGGAATCGCGCGCAGGTCCGTAACCTTGGAGAGACCGCTGCGTTTGGAGGGGCGCGAACCGATTTTGAGCGTGTGCAGAAACGGATAGATCGTCGCGCGCTCGACGCGAGAAAGAAATTCGGGGCTGTCGACGGTGGCCGCGTAGTTGCCGGCATTTTTCATCGCGAGTTTCGTGAGCACTGTGTCGATACCCGCGACCGACGTCTTGCGAACGAGGGACCGCGACGAACGATCAATGTTCTGCACATAGCGCTGGAAATGTTCAGACGACGCAAAACTACGGGCGACCATTTCGCCTTGTACGGTCACCTTGTAAATACGCCGCGCGCCCGGCGTCCAGACCGCCATTTGCTCTTCGACGGTACCACCGCCGCGTTCGATCGAACCACCCGATCCGTGGAAAAAGATCGGGACGATCTTGCGTTTGATGAGGGCGGCCTCAAGCTTGCGCATCGCTGTCGCGACAAGGACTCGGCTCGCGAGCACACCCGATTCTTTTGCGGAATCCGAATAACCGAGCATCATTTCGTAGCGACTCTTCCACTGGGTGCGAAGTTTTTCGACATACTGAGGGCTGGAATCGAGGAAACCTTCGATAATCTCGGGAGCGGTTTCAAGCGCCGCACGGTTCTCAAAGAGGGAAACAATCGGTAGACGGCATTCTCCCCACAGAGCGACCTGGATCTTTTCTGCATGGGAAAGATCATGCGTGTTGCGCACCTGACTGAGAATCCATGATTGGACGTAAGCGCGGATGCATTCGGGCGAGCTTACTTCCGCGAGCGCTTTCAACATGCGCACGATCGCCTCACCAGAGGCCGCAGGCGACGCGGACTTCGCAATGCTCTCCACGATATCGCTCGATTCACGAAGTTCGAGAGGGACCACCCATTTTGGAAACAGTTCGGAAAGCGAAACGATTCGCTTCAGAGGAACGATGTCGAAACGGAGTTCTTTCAACAGCCTTTGCGCTTCAGCCAGGACATCGTCCTGGACACGCGAACAGCGGAGCGCGTCGCCTTCGGAAACGACCTCCAGGGATTCTAGACGAATATAAAATGTTTTCCATTTGTCGCCATCGAAGAAAGCGGCGCCGCGAAGCAGGACTTCAGCATCGGCCAAAGCGACGCGCAGATAGTTAAGGATTTTTCGACGCGAGAGACTCAGCGAGTGCAGCATGACTTTCTCGTCGATACCGGGATGCCCGTCTTTGTCGCCTCCGGACCATGCCCGGAAACGCACGCGTCTCAGAAGCGAATCGCGGTCGAGAACGGTGTCGAGAATCTCCGGATCGAGAACCCAACGATAAAGATGTTCGGCCTCGTCTTCGGGGGTTGGAGCAACGGAAGGTGCCAACGGAAGTATCAAAAGCAGACGAACGTAGATCCTAAGCTCTTCACGAACGCTCGGAAAATCTGTTTCGAGCGCGACCCGTAAGAGCCTCTGCAGTTTCTTGAAAACGGGAATCGTCGCCGTATAGCGCGATTCGGTCGGATGAGCCGTTACAACCAGAATAATTTCCTCGGCGCCTTCGACCGTGTTTTCGAAATTCTGATCGATCAGGCGATGGCTGCGATAAGCGTTCTCGCAAGCGTTCATGAGTTCCATCATAAGCGTGAAGGACTGTGCGATGCGGTGGCGCTCTTCGAACGCGGTTTTTTTGAGCGTCGCTCGGCGTCTCGCAAGGACCGGAATCGCTTTCGCGGGACTAAAATTTCTCAGACCCGCCATTTCCCTGCGTATCTTTTCGATCTCGCGGTAGCTCGCGGCTCCGAATTCATGCGCGATCTCCTCTCCCAAAAGAGCGAGGGTCTTATTCACGAGAAGTTTCAGCTCCGGAGGTAGATTTTTACGCATCTCCCCTGGGATAGAATCTTTTTTGTCATCGCCTTGCAAATGCCGCTCGCTGAAAAGTCTAGAGATGTTTTTGAGACATAAAGCCCCGCACTGGACAGGGGCTGTCATGACAAGGCCGCAACCCGGATTTTTATTCCGTGATTGCGGCCTGCGCGTTGACTTCAAATCTAACGGAACGACTTACTTTTTGACCGCAAGTTTGATCTCGAGATCGACGTCGTCTTTGATCGTCTTATCGCCGAGTTTCGCCAGGCTGAAGAACTTCGCGGAATTGTACTTCACGTTGTGCTTGGTGCGGTCGAACTTTAACGCGCCGGTGAGGTACGTGGTATCGCCTTCAACGACGGGCTTGAGAACGACGGTCTTCGCTTCTTCGACGTCTTTGATCTTGATCTTGCCGGCGACGGTATAGCTGCCATCCTTGGACTTCTTGATCGAATCCGCAGTGTAAGTCGCGGTGGGGTACTTGTCGGTCTCGAAGAAATCGGGACCCTTCAGATGGCCTTCGAGTTTCGCCGCGTATTCTTTGTCTTCTAGATCTTTGTTGTTGATCGTATTCAAGTCCACGACGATATAGCCGCTCGTAGGCTCGTCTTTTTTGTCGAATTTTAGATCGGCTTCTTTGACGTTGACGTAACCCCAGTGGGATTTACCAACGCCGTAACCGGTCCACTTGACCTGACTCTTCGAAGCATCGATCGAAGACGTCGCGAAAGCGCTGACGGATCCTGCAAGTGCGAGAGCCGCGACGCCAAAAGTTTGAGTGAATGATTTCATGTTTAATTTCCTCCTAGGTAACGTGTTGTCTTATTGAAAAACAAAAAGCAAAACTTCGCCTTTTGATTTTGCATGCAGTTTGAGAATGCCCAAAGTGTCGATACCGAGTCCATCTCCGGCAGAGAGCGTTTGCCCTTCCCACTCCAAAGTTCCGGACACCACTTGAACCCATACCGAGCTCGAACGATCGAGTTCCTTCTGAAGTGACTCTCCCTCTCCGAACTTTCTAGCCCAAAGTCGAAGGTCCTGATGGATTTTAAGAGAATTTAGATCCGTCTTGGAATCGTGCGGCGAAACCAACAAGGTCCATTCTTTCGAATCCGGCTTCAGCTCCTCACTAAAGTTTTTCTGTTGATAGCTGGGCTCGAGTCCCCTTTCTTTGGGATGAATCCAGATTTGCAGCAGATGGGCTTTATCCGCGGGCGAAGCATTGACTTCGCTGTGCACAATCCCGCGACCGGCCGTCATCATCTGCACCTCACCTGGAACGATCACTCCTTCTTGGCCGGTGCTGTCTTTGTGTTTCAGCGCCCCCGAGACCATATAAGTAATGATCTCCATATCCTTGTGGGGATGCGCGCCGAAGCCGTTGCCGCCTGCAATGTAGTCTTCGTTGATCACGCGCAAGGATTTGAAGCTCATATGCTTCGGATCGAAATAGTCCCCGAAGGAAAAGGTATGGCGCGAATCCAGCCATCCCGCTTGAACATGTCCTCTGTCTTCTGATTTGCGCAGGTAAGTCATGAACTCACTCTGCTCCCTCACATGAAAATTAAATATTATAAAGTTTTTATAATCATGATAGATTTAAGTTATGACTCTCGATCAAATACTTGTATTTAAAGAGATCTCGAAGCAGGGAACGTTGCGCGCAGCGGCAGGTATCTTGAACAGGTCCCAGCCCGCCGTCTCCACGGCACTGAAGAACTTGGAGGAGCAAGTCGGCTTCCAACTCTTTGACCGCTCGGGCTATCGCCCCGCACTGACGGCCCACGGTGAGCGCTTCCTGCACGGCGTGGATCTTTTCCTGGAAGCACAGAAAGATCTCGAAGAACTGGCGCAGGATTTGCGCGGTGACTGCGAACCGAAACTCGTAATCGCGATCGACTCCGCCTGTCCGCTCGATCTCGTGATTCCAAAAATCCAAGACGCCGTCGCGCCCTTCAAAGGCCTCGAGCTCGAGTTCAAGTTCGGCGTTGTCACCCAGAGCGTCCAGCAGGTTCTCGCGGGGGAAGCAGATCTTGCGATCGCCCCGCTCATGACTCAACTCGAAGCGCTCGAGACGCGACCCTTACTCAAACAACGGCTCATTCCTGCGATTCACAAACGCTTCCTACCCAAGGGCCAATCGAAGATCGAGCTCAGCGAGCTTCGCAAAATTCCGAACATCATCGTAACGAGTGGCCAGAAAGACTCTCCCTTCGGAGTCCCCGGACTACGCAGCGGCAAGAAACTCACGGTTTCGAATCACGCCGTAAAGGAGCAGATGATCCTCATGGGGCTCGGCTGGGGGCGTATTCCCGAAGAGCGTCTCGAGAGCCGACCTTATTCCGAGGACCTCGTCGCGATTCGAAACAAGGAACTGCCGCCAGTCACGCTCGAGATCGCGTTGCTCTGGAAACGGGGTCAACGCCTCGGACGGGCCGCACGTAAAGTGCGGGAGAAACTCGAAGAACTGGCGCTCTAGAGTTTTGTGTTTCCGGTATCCGACACCGCCAACGTCCGGCGTCGGCAGGCCGATGCCGGCCTCGCGCCCCACAGTTCCAACCCCACTCCCTTGCTGATTCCTCCGTTTCAAGGGTCCCAAGGTTTTATTTAGCGCGTGTCTTTTTTTGAAATGATAAAATTACAAAATCACTATTTGACATCGCTACTTTTAATGATAGATTTTACGAATGGCTCGCGTGAATACCGTCAGAACGACTTCGCAGCAGGCGCCGTTGCCCGGCCTCGAATTCAAAAAGCAGCTGAGCTTCGGCGGCTCTCTCCTGAAAAGCTCGCATGCAAAAACCTCCCGCCCGCTCTCTTCAAAGCAAGCGCTCCACGTTGTGCTGCGAAGCGACTGGGCTAAAGGCACGCGCTCGATGCTGGGACACGAGCGCGTGATCAAAAACACGTTCATCCAGATCGGACGCAAGCACGGCGTTAAGGTCTACAAAGTCGCCAACGCCGGCAACCATCTGCATCTCTTAGTAAGATTCACAAAGCGCCGCGGCCTGCAGAACTTCCTGCGCGGATCCTGCGGCCTTATCGCGCGGAAAATGCTAGGCGCTGAGCGAGGCCGCGCGAAAAAGTGGGATACCTATCTCAAACCGGGTCGTGCAGCGGGCACTCAAACTGAAAATTCCTTTAGCTCTACGGCCACGCCACGAAGCCGCCCCCTTCTCCCGACTCGGGAAAGCTTTTGGTCGCAGCGCCCCTTCACGCGCATCGTCAGCTGGGGCAAAGATTTCAACTCCGTACTCGCTTACGTTAAATTCAACACCCTCGAAGCCCTCGGTTTCCTCAGCCGCAAGTTTACCCGCGCTCTTCCGAGCCAGGAAATCCGTAACCGCGTCTTGAGCGAGATGAGCGAAGCGCTCGGAGGTAGCGGCTAGAGACACGCTTTACGCTTTGGCTTTGAGATGCTCGGGGGAGATGTTCAACAAGCCAAGGTGAGTTCCCGAAGACGGGTGCGAGCTTCTCCGGAAACGACCGGACACGAGCCCTTACCGAGAGACTGACTTGAACCCGAAGAAGTCTCGCACCCGCAAAGTTTCAAAGTCCCAGTTTCCCTTTGACCCCCCTCTAAAATTCCGGCAAAAGTCCCCGAGTGTTTCTAGAGATTCAGGGGCTCAGAAAAATCTTCATCGACGGCGAAGGAAACGAAGCCGGACTTGCTCAGCTTGATCTGACGATCGCCGAAGGCGAAGGCTTCTCCCTGCTCGGTCCTTCGGGATGCGGCAAGACCACCACCTTGAGACTGCTCGGCGGATTCGAAACTCCCGATGCTGGAACGATCCGCCTTCATGGCAAAGATCTTTTGAAGGTCGCTCCTCACAAGCGCCCGATTCGTACCGTCTTCCAAAAATACGCGCTCTTTCCTCATCTGAGCGTCTTCGAGAACATCGTCTTCAGCCTGCGCATGTCCAAGAAATCCGAAAAAGAAATCAAAGAAGCCTCGGACGAGATCTTGGAACTCACGCAAACCCGCCATCTCCTCATGCGACCCATCGGCATGCTGTCCGGTGGCGAGCAGCAACGCGTGGCGCTTGCCCGGGCGCTGATCAGCGACCCTGAGATTCTGCTCTTGGACGAGCCTCTCTCGGCGCTCGACCTGAAACTGCGCGAGAAGATGCAGATGGAGCTCCTGAGACTTCGCAAAAAGCTCGGCTCGAGCTTCGTCTTCGTCACGCACGATCAGTCCGAGGCCATGGTCCTTTCGGACCGCATCGGCGTCATGAACAAGGGACGTCTCGTGCAGATCGGCAGTCCCCAAGAAATCTATCGTCGCCCCAACTGCCACTTCGTCGCCACCTTCATCGGGATGGCGAACTTTTTCGGAACGGCCCTCGGATCGCACATGCGCGGCAACCTCAGCCTGCTTCCGGAAAAAACCCAAGACGCGACCTGGATGTTGCGCCCTGAGAGCATCGACCTTCGCTCCCCGGGGAGCGCGATCAAGGACAACGAACTCGGCGTGAATGTGCGCGTCATCGATACGGCGTTCATGGGACAAGAGTGGCTCACGAAGGTTCAAGACCCCACCGGCGGTACGCATCTGATCAAGACTCCGGGCCATGAACCCTTCCCCGGAGAGGACGGCACCGAACTTCTGATGAAATGGGAGTACGACGACACATGGTCGGTGCGAAACGAAAACTCCCCCGCTTAAGCACGCAGATACTGCTGCTTCCGCTCTACGTGTGGATCCTCGGGTTCCTCGTCGGACCTTTCCTGATCCTCACGCTCTACAGCATCTACACGCGTTTACCCGACGGCAGTACCTCAACTGAACTCACCCTCGAAGCCTACAAGCGACTCTCCGATCCTCTCTATCTCAACATCATCCTGAGAAGTCTCGGGCTCGCCGTCGCGAATACCGTCTTCTGTCTGCTGCTCGCATTTCCCGCGGCTTATTATATGGCGCGACTGAAAGGAGCCTGGAAAGCCTTCGCATTGATGCTCGTTCTTATTCCGCTCACCACGAGTTTTCTCATCCGCATTTTCGCCGTCATGGACTTTCTGAGACTCCGAATCTTCGGACTCGACTGGATCTACACCGTGCCCGGCATCCTTGTGGCGCTGTGCTACAACTACCTGCCCTATGCCATCCTTCCGCTCTATGCATCCTTCCAGCGTCAGGACCCACGCATCCTCGAAGCCGCGCAAGATCTGGGCGCCTCTAAGCGCAAGCTCCTCACGAAGATCATTATTCCCATGCATAAGTCTGCCCTTTTCTCAGCGGCGCTTTTCGTCCTGATTCCCTCGACCGGGGAGTACCTCGTACCCGCGCTCGTCGGCGGATCGAGACACTTCTTCATCGGCAACTTCCTACAGAACCAATTCCTCACTGCTCGCAACTGGCCCTTGGGTTCGGCGCTGATCGTGTTGCTGCTCCTTCTGACCCTCTTCGCGCTCCGACAGCTTCGCAAAAGCGAAGTCCTGGGTGGAGGCCTCGCCAAATGAAACGTCTTTTCACCGTTTTCGCGGTCGTCGGTATTTTTATGTGGCTGCCGCTCGTACTCACCTTAAGAAAAGGTTTCTCGGTCCTCGGTGTGCAACGCTTGCTCGCCAACCATGATCTGCTCTCGGCTTTGAACCAGTCGCTCGGGCTTGCCCTCGTGAGCGCGGTCATCGCAACTCTCATGGGGACGCTCACGGCCTTTGCGTTGCCTCAACTGACCCGACGCTCGCGCGAACGTTTCGAAACGCTTTTGCTCCTCCCGCTTCTTCTTCCGGAAATCGCTTTGGGCTTGGCCCTGCTCGTATGGTTCGTCAAGATCGGCGCCAGCTTCGGTTGGACGACGCTGATTGCAGGTCACGTCGGATTCTGTTTCACATAT
>JBDSDI010000292.1:0-4081 GCA_039920645.1 Bdellovibrionota bacterium
GATCGAGAGACTGCTGTTCGTTGCTCAGGCGCGACGAGATCGTGTTGAGGTCGTCGCGCGTTTGTCTTGCGCGGGCCTCTTGCGACGAGCAGTTCGGACGTGGAGGGGGGGTGTTGCCACCGCCGCCATTACCGCCTCCACCACCGGGAGGATGGGGGCCGTGGCCACCACCACCATTATCGCCGCCGTTGCCCGGGTGAGGACCGTTCCCGCCACCACCGGGACGGGGGCCCTCACTGCCTCCACCGCCAGGGCCACGCGCCATGACCGCATTCTCCATCGCTAAAGAAGCGACGCCGAGACGGCCCCCTTGGCATTGACGGAGATCGCGTTCAGCATCGCGGTTATCTTCTTCGGCCCGATGATAATCGCGAGAAAGTTGGTCGATGTTGGATTGGTTCCTGCGAATTTCTTCGAATGTCCAGCGGTAGCGCGAATCGGAGTCCATCGCGCGACGCAGCTCCCAATCATAGTTGAAAGAATTCAGATCGGACTGCGCGCGTGCGCGCCGAGTTTGCAAATCGTTAAGTTCGCGTTCGTAAGCGTCGATGTCGCTTTGCTTTTGACGCGATTCACGATCGAGCTGCGAGATGCGGCTCGTCGCGGAGTCGACGCGATTTTCCTGTTCGGAGATGCGCGCGGCGTAGTTATTCACTTCGGCGCTTGCCGCATTGAACGCTTCGATGGCAGGCTTCACTTCTTCGGCCGCGGGACGATAAATGTCTTCCTTGGTCTTGAGCGTCGCTAGCGCGCCGCTCAAGCTTTGTTCGGTGCGATCGAGTTCCTCAGCCAGTCGCGCACGCGTCGATACGAAGGCGGCTTTTTTGCTCTCGACCTGGCTTTTCTCCGCGTTTTTCACGCCGAGCTGGCCATTGAGTTTTCCGCTGCGAGCGAGAAACGCTTTTTCTTGCTCGATATACGGTCTCATCTGGCCGTCGAGAGCATTCGCTGCGCTCTGATGCACGCCGGTCACGAAGTAGGTTGCCCATGCGTCGTTCAGAGTTGTCTTGAGATTGTCGACGCCTCTCAGGCCGGTGCCTTGAGCGGCGACCTGGCGGTCGAGGCCATCGAAGAAGGCGAGCCAGACGACTTCTTTTTTTGAATCGCAAAGCGTCTCGAGATTATCGAGAGCGGCCATTGATCCCGACAAGGAGAAGTAGAGTTTTTGTTCTTTCGCCTCGGCATCGATGTAGGCGAGCTTGATCGTGCTGTCGCGGCGAAGCTGCTGGTAGAAGCTTGAGAGCTTGTTGGGTGCGAACCAGTAGGCCGTACTTGCGATGCGAACATCGTCGGAGCTCGAACGCAGATGAGTGTAGAGCGTGCGACTGCTGTCGGTTTGCAGATCGAGCTTCGAGCCGATGTCGCCGGCACCGCTACCAACGTAGATCGCGGTTGCCGTGGCTTTGGAAGGATCGGCTACGACCGAAAAGGTCCACGTCAGGTCGCCAACTTTTTTCTGAGTCTCCGCGAAGCAGAGAATCTCAGAGCCGACCGCTCTCTTTGAGTAAGTCCAATCTTTGGACGTGATGGGTTTGTTGTCAGCCGCGCGGGCCACGAGTGGGCTTGCGACGATGACACTCCAACACAGGGTCGAAAAAAAGTTGTACGCTAAAATATTTCGCTGACGTGAATTTTTCATACCAAACCCAATATCACAGTCGGGTGGGGCTCCGTACCTAAAAAACTCTTAATAACAAAAAAGCGCAGAGCTGTTTTCAAGAGAGGGGATTGTGGTTATATCTGAAAGCAGCGCGTGGGTAGCTCAATTGGTAGAGCGTCAGCCTTCCAAGCTGAATGTTGCGGGTTCGAGTCTCGTCCCGCGCTCCATTTTAGAATGGCAAAGCCGAGTCGGATATCTTCCGGTTCGGCTTTTTTTATTCCCTCAAATAACCGTTAGGTAGCAGCGTGCACTTCCAGAGTGCGCGGACGAATGTATTTCTTCAGCCAGATCTTTTCGATCACGGGATACGACGCCACCAGCGGAAGGATCGCGACCGCGCCCATGATTCCGCCGACGATTCCACCCAAGAGGAAGGCTGCGAGTACGGCTAGACCCGAGAGCTGCAGGCGGTTGCCGTAGATTTTGGGGACGAGGAAATAGTTTTCGATCACATGGTAGAGCACGTAAGCAACGAAGACCCACAATGCCGTGGAGGTCGACACGCTCAGTGCGAGAAGAACCGCGGGAATGCCCGAGCAGAAGAATCCGAGCACCGGCAGGATATCGAAGATACCCGCGAGAAGGGCCAACGTGAGCGCGGCGGGCACATGGAGACACGAAAGCACGATGAAGGCGTAGACTCCACACGCGAGCGAGGTGAGGCCCTGGCCGATGACGTAGGCGAACATGACGTCGGAAATTTCACGCGAGCTTTGATCACATTTCCTACGGTCCTCTTCTCCAAAGAAGGCCACGATCCACTCGAAGGCTCGAGGTCCGTCGGCAAGAATGTAGACTGAGAAGATGAGAATCAGCAGGAAACTCGAGAGTCCTCCGAGTGCGTATTCGCCGGCGACCATGAGATGTCCCACGAGCTTTTCCGAGTTCTGAAGAGAACGGAAGCTGAAAAGTTTTTCGAGACTGCTGCGAGGCGTGCCCTCAGGGACTGAGTTAAGGATATCGGACTGAACCTTCGGGAGGTTCGTCGTGAGGTTCGAGATCTGCTCTGCAAGGGCAGGCATGAGAAGGAAAATCACACTCGAGAGCAGAGCGAGGAGCAGGATGGCCGAAATGAAGACGCCGGTTCCACGACCGAGCCGCGTTTTTTCGAGGTACTTCACGACGGGCATAAAAACGGCGGCCAAGAGAAGCGCGACGTAGAAGAGCAAAATCATCGGCAGCATTTGCCACAGCAGCAGAGCGACGGCCGCGAAGACCAAAGTCTTGATATAAGTCGAGTTGGCGACGCGAATTTCTACGGGTTGGGGGAGGAGGGGTTCCATCGCAGCTGAGTCTATCGGTCGGGCCGGGACTTGTCCCAACCCGCGTTCGTGATTTTTTCTTAATGGGAATCGACGGGTTTAACGACAAAGCGAAGCTTCAGTCTCCAGAGCGGTATTACGATGAGGCCGAAGATGATCGCGATAACCCAAACAAGCTGATTGAAGCTCATCATGAAGACCTGGTTTTGCATGCGGTAATAGAGCGACATGAGGGCGGCGTTGCGGGGTGTCCCCATGCCGACGGCTTCCGACATTCGCGAGCCGATTCCGGATACCGACTGTGAGAAGTTCGATTGGGTCAGTGGCTTGAGTAACGAAACTCTCGACGAGAGATCGAGGTAGTTTTGGTGACTTGCGCGAGCGAGTAAAGTCGCGACCAGGGCAATTCCGATGCTACCGCCGATCTGCCGGAAAAGGTTGAGTAGGCCGGAGACTTGCCCCAGTGCCGCGCCCGAGAACTGACTCAAGATCGAAGAATTGATCGGTACGAAGAGGAAGGCCATTGCGAGGCCGCGCATGTACAGCATGTACATCAGCTCGGTTCTCGAAGAGAGGGGCGAGAGAAGCGTCAGGAGCATCAGTGCCAGCTCGACGCAAACGACGCCCACGGCAATAAGCGCTTTTGGGTTCACGCCCTTTTGCATCATGCGTCCGATGAAGGGCATCATGGCCGCCGTGACGAGCGAGCCGGGAATAAAGAGGAGTCCAATCTGTGTGGCATCGTAATGGAAGACGCGACCTGCGAAAATTGGCAGCAAGAAGACGACGCCGTAGAGGAAGAAACCCAAGAGGGCTTGCATCATGACGCCGCTTTGTACAATGCCGTCTCGGAAGAGCCGCATGTTGATGATCGGATCTTTTACTTTGAGCTCCCACCAGATAAACGTCGGCAAGCAGGTCACGGTGAGAATTGCGCAAGAGGCGATGAGCTTCGAAGCAAACCAGTCTTCGGAATCGCCGCGCTCGAGCATATATTGCAGACAGCCAATGCCTACGACGAGCAGGGCCATGCCGAGGCCATCGAAGGACTTGTTGCCGGAGCCTTCGGCATCGTGACTCTTGTCGCGGTCGAAAATATAGATCGAGCCCACGAAGAGCGCGAGGATGCCCAGCGGCAAGTTCACGTTGAAAATCGATC
>JBDSDI010000293.1:0-6114 GCA_039920645.1 Bdellovibrionota bacterium
TCCGAAAACCCTTTGCTCGTTAGTGTCCGCTCGGGCGCGCGCGCCAGCATGCCCGGCATGATGGATACGATTCTCAACCTCGGCCTTAACGACGACGCCGTCGTCGGTCTCGCGAAGAACTCCGAGAATCCGCGTTTCGCATGGGATTGCTACCGCCGTTTCATCCAGATGTATTCCGATGTCGTACTAAACGTTCACGTCTCTCAATTCGAGTTCCTGCTCGAAGATATGAAGTCGTCCCGCAAAGTTCACAAGGACGAAGACCTCACAGCCGACGATCTCAAAGAACTCGTCTCGAAGTACAAACGCAAAGTCCTAGAAGAAACCAGCCAGGCGTTCCCCCAAGATCCCACCGTCCAGCTCTGGGGCGCGATCGGCGCCGTCTTCCGCTCGTGGAACAGCGACCGCGCGATTCACTATCGTAAAATGGAAAGCATCCCCGGCGATTGGGGTACGGCCGTCAACGTTCAAGGCATGGTCTTCGGTAACATGGGGGACGACTCGGGCACTGGCGTCGCGTTCACGCGCGATCCATCATCCGGCGAGCGCAGACTCTTCGGAGAATACCTCACCAACGCGCAAGGCGAAGACGTCGTGGCCGGCATTCGCACTCCGCAGCCTATGACGACTGAACAGAAAAAACGCATGAGCGACGGCGATAAGATGATCTCTCTCGAAGAGAAAATGCCGGACGTGTACAAGGAGTTCGTAAAGTACCAAGAGCTTCTCGAGAAGCACTACCGCGACATGCAGGATCTCGAGTTCACTATCGAAAAAGGTCGCCTCTTCATGCTGCAGACCCGCAACGGCAAGCGCACCACTCAAGCCGCCGTTCGCATTGCGGTCGATATGGTGAGCGAGAATCTCATCACGAAGAACGAAGCCATCTTGCGCATCAATCCCTACTCACTCGATCAGCTGCTGCACCCGCGTCTCGATCCCAAGAAAAAAGGCACCCCGATTACCAAAGGACTTCCCGCTTCGCCCGGAGCCGTCTCGGGTCGCGTCGCCTTCGGAACGGCACAAGCCGAAGCCTTCAAAGCTGCGGGCGAAAAAGCAATTCTCGTTCGTCATGAAACCTCACCCGAAGACATTCAAGGCATGGACGCCTCGGCAGGCATTCTCACCGCACTCGGCGGCATGACCTCTCACGCAGCGGTCGTTGCGCGCGGCATGGGTAAGAGCTGCGTGGTTGGTTGCGCGGACCTGCGCATCCGCTACAAAGAAAAACTTTTCGAGATCAAATCTTCGAACGGCCTCATCATCGTCAAAGAAGGCGATCAGATCACTCTCGACGCTAACTCCGGCGAAGTTTTCCTCGGCATCATCCCGACCGTCACCTCCGAGCTCAACAAAGATTTCGAAACGCTGATGACCTGGGCCGATGAGGTCCGTAGTCTTCGCGTTCGCGCCAACGCCGACACGCCTCACGACGCGCGCATCGCCCGTCAGTTCGGCGCGGAAGGCATTGGCCTTTGTCGTACCGAACATATGTTCTTCGAACCCGATCGTATCGACGCTGTGCGCTCGATGATTCTCGCCGAGACTCAAGAAGAACGCGAACGCGCGCTCGAGAGCATTCTCCCCATGCAACGCGGAGACTTCACCGGAATCTTCCGCGAAATGAAAGGCCTACCCGTCACCATCCGCCTGCTCGATCCCCCGCTCCACGAATTCCTTCCCCACTCACCCGCCGAAATCGAGTCCCTCGCGCTGAAACTCGGCGTGAGCTTCGATCGTCTCGACAACAAGACGAAAAGTCTTCACGAACACAACCCGATGCTCGGCCACCGCGGCTGCCGTCTCGGAATTTCCTTCCCGGAGATCTACGAGATGCAAGCGCGCGCGATCGCCGAAGCGATGGTCGAAGCCACCAAGAGCACGCGCGAGCCCGTCCAAGCCGAGATCATGATCCCCCTCGTAATGGAAGTGAAAGAACTGCGCACGCTGCGCGTCCGTATCGAAAAACTCGTCCACGAAATCCTGGACAAGGCTGGCCTCGGCAAACAGGTTCTCATCGGCACGATGATCGAGATTCCGCGTGCGGCGCTACTGGCGGACGTCATCGCAACCGAAGCGGACTTCTTCTCCTTCGGAACCAACGACCTCACGCAGATGACCCTCGGTATCTCGCGCGACGACTCGAACCGCTTCTTGCCCGAATACGTCGACCTCGGTCTGCTTCCGGAAGACCCCTTTTCAAGCCTCGACCAAGCGGGCGTGGGTCAACTCGTGACCCTCGCGGTAGAGCGCGGTCGCAAAACCAAACCCGAACTCAAGACCGGCGTCTGCGGTGAACACGGCGGCGATCCTCGATCGATCGAGTTCTTCCACAAGGCCGGTCTGGACTACGTTTCTTGCTCACCTTACCGCGTGCCCACGGCACGTTTGGCCTCAGCACAAGCGACGCTAAAGAATCAAAAACGGTAGGATTTTTCCTATAGTTTTATGCGTTCACGAGCGCAGCTTATTTTTACTATTCGCAACTAACTTTAAACTTGCCGTCACCTGTATCAGAGGGATAGTCGGGGTTTTTACATTTGAGGACCGACGTCGTGCCTTCGTCGTACTTGTAGCAAACCCATCCTCCCGCTCCTTGTCCTGCAGCGGACACGGCGGAGTTATAGGAACTAACTGTCGAATAAAAACCACGTGGGGTAGTTCCGACGATTTTCGAGCTTCTCACCTGACAATTATTTGCACACGTCAGCGTCCAGGTTTTTTCCTGCCCTCCCCGAAGCATAACGTATGTTTCGGTATCTTCGCAGCAACTTTGCGTGTTGCAATCCACATCAGGCTTTGACCCGCATTTGTTGTTCGCGAAAACTAAGTTTTTAATGCTGGATTTGATGACTGATGACCCATTTGCCGAGATCGTATAAGCGAACTCTCCGTTTTTGCCGACGCAGTCGTAGGTTTTCTTCCCGCCGCCGCACGTTTTGGTGCATCCGGTTTCGTTCCACTTATAGCAATTGCCGCCGCCGCATCCTCCGAGGTTCGTCGCCGCATAAGAGGGATTCACCGCCATGTTGTCGCATTTGAGTGCTGCAGTTTCGCCGGGAACAGCGGCAGCGGCAGTGCTTTTTATGCGTTGGCCGAGCTTCTGGTCTCCGCCGTCTTTCTTCACGAAATAGCTGCAGGTCTTATCCGTGCGATTGATCTTGTTTCCATCGTTGCAGGACATCGTACAACCGTCTTGTTGCACGACCTCGCTGTAGACGGAATAGAACGGCGTGGGCTTCGTGGGCTCGGCCGCAGCCGTGAATTGATTCAGACTCACGCTGTTGATGGCGAAAGGGGTGGCGGGGGCGCCGTCGTCTGTGCTGTTGCCGTTCCCGTTGGCGTCGTTGTTGGCGACGCTGGGATCGCGCACCTTCATGCACAACGCGCCGCTATTGGAAGAGCACGGATTAGTGGGTATTTTGCAAATCGTTTTTTTGGTAACAGAGTCGAATCCGACGGGCATCTCCTGCGGGTTTGCACATTGGAGCGCGAGGGTTTCTGTATTGGTGAGACGGCGCGCGGGAATGGAAATTTCCGAAACCATCGGCTTGATCGTACTTTTGTATTCGGACTTAAGCGCAGAGAGCGTGGTCTTCAGAGTAAGCGAGGAGCAGCTTGTGGCATCGGGACAGACGTAGCGCATTGTACTCGTGACGCCATAATCACAATTCGCACCACACGCAGCGGCCGTTTGATGGAAGCTGGCTTGTTTGTTCATCGCCTGGTTGACCTGAGGCGTGGCGGGCAGGCTCAGTGGAACCTCGGCGGTCCAACTTCCAGTATTGCAGTTCACTCCTTTGCCCTGAAGACAGGCGCCGAGTTGCGCTTTCTTCGTGGCATTGAGCATAAGAAGATTGTTGGCCTGCACGGCGGCGAGCATTTGCGTGGAAGCCGCGAGGTTTCGCACGATCTCGGTTTCCGTAACCGCGACACCCTTGGCTTCGGCGACGCTTCCCTGACTAAATACACTCTTCATCAGACTCGCGGCCAGTATCGAAACCAGCGTGGCCACGACGGCGGCAATCATAATCCCCGTCAGTGACATTCCTTTTTTTGAAAGAAGCTTCATATAAGTCCTAACCCTGTTCGAAATGAATGTTTTGTGAGTGTTCTCTTACCTAAACTTAGGGGCAGGCACACCAGATGGATAGCTTTGCGGTCTGAGGCCCGCTGCAACTTGTTTTGACAGAGAAAGTGGCTGTAAGTGACGTCTTCGTTTCAGTTTTATTGGACCAATCTATACAATCATACTGGTAGCCTCTGTTTTGAATAACGTTCCCCGCCTGGCAACTGACCGTTAAGGTTCCAGATTCTCCAGGATTTTTCTTATCTTGGTCTGTCACATGGGAGTCATCTTGATTCACGCAGCAGGCTTGAGTGTTGCAATCATTATCAGGTTTGGCTCCACATTTGCTGTCCGCGAAAACTAAATTCTTGATGCTAGATCCGCTAACGGATGAACCGTTTGCCGATATCGTGTAAGCGAACTCTCCGTTGTTACCGAGGCAGTTGTAGGTTTTCTTCCCGCCGCCGCACGTTTTGGTGCATCCGATGTGGTTCCAACTGTAGCAATTGCCGCCGCCGCATCCTCCAAGGTTCGTCGCCGCATAAGAGGGATTCACCGCCATGTTGTCGCATTTGAGTGCTGCAGTTTCGCCCGGAACGGCAGTAGCACCGGTGTTTTTCGTACGTTGGCCGAGCTTCTGGTCTCCGCTCTCTTTCTTCTCGAAATAGCTGCAGGTCTTATCCGTGCGATTGATCTTTTTGCCATCGTTGCACGACATCGTACAACCGTCCTGTTGAACGCTCTCGCTGTAGACGGAATAGAACGGCGTGGGCTTCGTGGGCTCGGCCGCAGCCGTGAATTGATTCAGACTCACACTGTTGATGGCAAAAGGCGTAGCGGGTGCGCCGTCATCGGTGCTGTTGCCATTCCCATTGGCGTCCGCGTTACTGATTGCGGGATTGCGCACCTTCATGCACAACGCGCCGCTATTGGAAGAGCACGGATTAGTGGGTATTTTGCAAATCGTTTCTTTGGTAACCGAGTCAAATCCGACCGGCATTTCCTGAGGATTCTTGCACTGAAGCGCAAGCGTCTCGCTGTTGACGAGGCGGCGTGCGGGAATGGAAACTTCCGCAACCATCGGCTTGATCGTGCTCTTATATTCGGACTTAAGCGCAGAGAGCGTGGTCTTCAGAGTAAGCGAGGCGCAGCTCGTGGCGTCGGGACAGACGTAGCGCATCGTGCTTGCGATGGCGTAATCGCAGTTCGCGCCACACGCAGCGGCCGTCTGACGGAAACGGGCCTGTTTGTTCATCGCCTGGTTCACTTGAGGCGTAGCGGGCAGACTCAGAGGAATCTCGGCCGTCCAACTTCCTGTATTGCAGTTCACTCCTTTGCCCTCGAGACAGGCACTGAGTTGAGCCCTCTTTCCCGTGGTGGGCATGAGGAGATTGTTGGCCTGGACCGCGGCGAGCATTTGCGTGGAAGCCGCGAGGTTGCGTACGATCTCCGTTTCCGTAACCGCAACACCTTTGGCTTCGCTGACACTTCCTTGGTTGAATACACTCTTCATCAGACTCGCGGCCAGAATCGAAACCAGCGTGGCCACGACGGCCGCAATCATGATCCCCGTAAGTGACATTCCTTTTTTTGAAAGAAGCTTCATATTAGAGTCCCTTTCTTGAAATGCAGGTGAGGATCGGGGCGAAACGATTATTTAAATCCCAACTCATGCCCGAGGCGACTTGTGTCGTGGCGGGGCACGCTACCGTGGTGGAAGAAGCAAGAATGCATTTGATGTAAATCCCCGTCGGACCGCCGGACTGCGTGATGCCAACGGTTCCCATCGGGCAAGCAGAGCTGGGCGGCGAAGCGGGTTTTGTTGCAACGCAGTTGAGCTGCGGATCGCTGCTGTAAGCCGTCGCACCGCCCGCGGGAGGCAGGAATCCTGCGAAGAAGCGACCCGAAGGACAGTTATTAAAAAAATGCGAACAAACGGGAGCGCCAGCGGCATCAATGCCCGCGAAGAATTCCGAAGCGCTGCAACTGTTGGTGGCGAGCTTGTAGGCGAACTCAGGAATTTGAACCGTGAACACTCGCGGCTT
>JBDSDI010000294.1:0-8766 GCA_039920645.1 Bdellovibrionota bacterium
GATCGGCCAACTGCTTATCGTTGGCTATCGTTCGCCCTCACAGATCCGCGAACTGAAAGTCGGCGGACTCGTGCTCTTTGCGTGGAATCTCGGAAACGACATCGAAGATACGCGCGGAATTCTTCGCAAGATCAAGAAGGAAGCCGCCGCGCACCTCAAGGCTCCGCTCTTTCTCGCCACCGACCAGGAAGGAGGACGCGTGCTGCGTATCCGCGATGGCATGACGCCGTTCCCCGACGCTGCGGCGATGGGTGCGATGCAGGACCCTTATCTCGCGTTCCGAGTGGGTAAGGCGATGGGTCTCGAACTCGCCTCGCTCGGCATCAATATGAATTTCGCGCCGGTACTCGATATTGGCAATGCGAAATCCTTTCTTGGCAATCGCGTCTGGGGCGAAAGTCCCGAAGGCGTCGGCTTCCCGGCCATAAGTTTCATTCGCGGCCAACGCGCGGCGGGCGTTGTGGACGTCGCCAAACATTTTCCCGGCCATGGGATGACTGACGTCGACTCGCATTTCGGTCTTCCGCAGATTCTCAAGACGCGCGAGGAACTTGTGAAGGAAGATCTCGCTCCTTTCCGTTTGGCGGTGGGCGAGGGCGTACTGGCTCTGATGACCGCTCACGTCGAATATCCGAAAGTCGCCCCCGGACCGGCTTCGTTGTCGCCCGTATTCCTAACGGACGTCTTGCGAAAAGACATGGGTTTTGAAGGACTCATCATTACCGACGATCTCGAGATGGACGGCGTTAAAAGCGGATCCGATTACGGTGAAATTGCTCTGCGAGCCCTCAAGGCCGGCACGGACATGGTGCTCCTCGTCTGGTCGAAGCCGAGACAAGAGGCGATCTTCAGGCGCATCGAGAAAGCCATCCGGTCGGGGGAACTGCCGGAGTCGTGGCTCGATGCCAAAGTGAAACGCATTCTGACCGTGAAAAGTCAGAGCATTGGGATCCGTCATGAGAACCTGGACAATCCTTTCTGGCGCGAGAACCTGAGGCGCCCGGAGACTTTGGCTCTCGCGCGCGACGTCAGCGAGCGCGCCATTCGCTGGCTGTCAGGTCCGGAACCCGTGATTCGCCAGGATTTGCAGAAACGCTGGTCGGAATCGTGGACCGTCTTCGTCCCGCAGAAAAGTTTCGGCAGATTGTGGCTTGCGGGTCGACCTCAAGACAAGATCACACTGTATTCGCAGCGTGGGAAGGATCGGAACGTTTTTTTGAAGTCACTCTCGGCGCAGCTAGACGAAAAAGGCAGCTCTCCTTTGCTGGTCCTGACTCCGCCGCGTAAGGATCTCAACGAAGCACTCTTCATGGGTCTCGGGAAAATCCTTGGGCACCAGGCCCTGATCGTCGATCCTTCACGAAGCGTTTTGTGGGTCCACCAAGGGCTTCAGCCGCTCTTGATCCGCGAACCCTCCAGCACTCATGGTCTCGGCATTCTCTCACTTTTCAGCAGTTCCGACATGAGCCTCGAGGCGCTTCAAACTCAGTTGGCCGCAGCGAAGTGAAGGCTTGCCCTGAGACTTTTTTGGGATGATAGTCGGCTCCAATCATGGAACTGAGCTTCTCTGAAATTCTCGTGGTGTGCCTCGTCGCTTTTCTGGTCTTTGGCCCGGAAGATTTTATCCGCAAGTCGAGACAGTTCGGTGAGTGGATGGGCCGCATGAAAGCTCATACTCAAAATTTTCGCGTCATGGCGGAGGAAGAACTTTCCCGGAAGTCTGGCCTTCGGGACGTGAAAAACATCATCGACGACGTGCAGATCCCCAAGAATGGCACCGTACTTCCTGCCGACAAAAAATCGGATTCGAGCGATGTCTAACGAGACCGAACAGCGCGAACCGCTCTTGAAACATATGCAGGAGCTCTTCGTGAGCATCCGCTGGTTCATTATCTTTATCTTCATCGGTGCGGGTGTTGGTTACGTCTTCTCCGAATCGATCGTCGTCTGGTTGAAAGAGCCTTTCGTTGCGGTCATGGGCAACAGCGCCGGGCTCGCAGTCATTAATGCCTTCGACAAGGTCTTCGTAAAAATGCGCGTCGCGCTTTGGTCCGGAATTCTGTTTGCCGCTCCCGGACTCTACGCTTCGATCTACTATTTCGTAAAACCTGCACTCCTTAAACGCGAGCGGCGCATGCTGAACGTAATGTTAGGCGTGGTCTTGGTGGTGTTCTGGGGGGGGCTTTTCTTCGGTCAGGCCTATACGGTTCCGGTCCTGCTCAAAGCGGTCATGGGACTCATTTCCAGCAACGAAGTCTCTATGCTGGGACTCTCGTCGTACATCAATGTGACGGTGGGGGCGATGATTGCCACGGCGTTGCTCTTCGAACTTCCGGTTATGATGTTTTTCCTCAGCTACGCCGGCTGGGTTTCGAGTCGCGTGTGGAGCTCGTCGCGTCGTGGAGCCATTGTGGCCAACGCGGTCGTGTCCGCGATTCTCAGTCCGCCCGATGTCGTGAGCATGTTGGTCATGATGGTTCCGATCCATGTCCTCTATGAAGTTGGCATTCTCGTCTCCCGCATGGCAGAATGGAGGCGCAATGAATCGCGCTAAAAATATTTTCAACGTCGTTCTGGGTCTTCTCTTATTCGCAACGGCATGCACAAAGCCCGCGCCCGAAGCAAAGGCTCCCGTCAGTTCCGAGGCGACGACGATTCGTCTTGGTCTCCAACCGAACGAAAAAGCCGCCGATCTCGAGGCTTTCACCAAAGAGCTTGGCGATTTGACGAACCTCAAGGTTGAAATCGTGGTGACGAAAAATTACGAAGAACTCGTCGATAAATTTAAATCGGGTAGCGTCGACTTCGCGTTCTTCTCTCCCGTGAATTTCATCTCCGCCGAAAAAGACGCGGGCGCCAAAGTGTTGCTGAAGAAAGTCTACGGTAAGAGCGAGTTTTACTACAGCGCCCTGATCGTCAAGGCGGACTCGAAGATCAAAACCGTTGCCGACCTTAAGGGCAAGAACCTCGCTTTCGTGGACCCTAAGAGTACGAGCGGTTATCTTTATCCGCTCGTCATGTTCAAGAACGCGGGCTTCTCCGTTAAAGACGTCAAAGGCAACTTCGCCGGCACACACGACGATGCTGTGAAGGCCGTTGCAGAAGGCCGTGCCGATGCGGCTGCGGTGTGGTCCGACGAACCCAAGACGAAGGCGGGTGCGTGGACGGCTTACTCGGAAAAAAATCCGAGCGCGAAGTTCCGGGTTCTTGAGACTTCGGAACCGATTCCTAACGATGCGTTTGCGGTTCGCTCGAGCTTCTACCAGGAGCAACCTAACGTCGTCTTTCGGGTGATGGAAGGAATGATCGGCATGAGCGACCATGAGAACGGTGCCCTCAAGGCCGTCTTCGATACCAATAAGATGACCACGGCGACATCGCGGCACTACGACAGCGTGCGCACGATCATCGAAGCCGAGAAGGACATCCAGCCATGAAAGAAAAAGTCCCGGCAAATTTCGTAGAGCTTTACGGCGCCGAAAAAATTAAGTCCATGGTCGATAAAATCGCGGAGCAGATTCGTGCTGAATATCCCGAAGGCGAGGAAATCGTCTGCGTGGGCGTCCTGAAGGGTGCTTGGATTTTTCATTCCGATCTGGTTCGTGCCCTGAACCGCGATGTTCGCGTCGACTTCATCCGCGCCAGCTCTTACGGTCATGGGACCGCAACGTCGGGCGTGGTGCGCATTCTCAAGGACATTGAGACAGACATCCGTGACAAGCACGTTCTAGTTGTAGAAGAAATCATCGACAGCGGGCGCACGCTCAAGTTCATCAAAGAGCGCCTCATGCAAAGCGATCCCAAGAGCGTGAAGATCGTCGCGCTCCTCGATAAGAAAGAGCGTCGCGAGGTCGACTGCGAAGCAGATTTCGTGGGCACGGTCGTCCCGAATCATTTTGTTGTGGGCTACGGCCTCGATTGGGGCGAGAAGTTCCGCAATCTGCAAGCCATCTATAAAGTGACGGACGAAAAGTTGCTGTAGAGGTCCCACGTCCGGACCCAAGCAATCCTAGAAGAAAACAGAACCCCCGCCGAGCACAGGTGAAAAAACCTGCGCAGGCGGGGGTTCTGTTTTCGCCGACGGAGTGCGCCGGGGACTGACGTGGGATTAAAGGTTCATTAACTCCGGGGGGAGATCGACGGACTGAACGACGATCGGCGTGATGAAGAAGGGTTCTTCCACGGGTGGATTGAAACGGGGTCCTTCGAGGAGCCATTTCAAAGCGGGGCCGGTATTGAGGCGCCAGTCTTCGCGGAGTTCTTCGAAGTCTTTTTTCGCGCCGTCTACGGAGAAGTTGATCCAGACGACATCGTTCTCGTTGCACCATTCGCCGACGTTCTTTTCGTAGTTATGGGCGATGACTTCGTCTTCGGGCATCTTCGCGAGATCACGTTCTTCTTCTTCGCTGAGCTTGGGACTTTCGCCGAGTCCGAGAACGTGGCGCTCGGAGAGCGTCGTCAGTTTCTCGAGGATGTCGTCGCTGCAACCGAAGTGGTTGATGAGGCATTTATCGGCTTGCAGGGACAGAACCGCTTTGGGTTGGACTTTGTTGATCCAACGCAAGAGCTGGGTGACTTCGAAAGACTGACCGATATCGCTCGCGGACTTGTTCTTTTTCGTAGGGAAGTCGTTGAAGATGTCGTTGCCTTTGCAGTTCAGATGAGGGGCTTTGCTTTGGCTGGTGGGATTGACGATGGGACAGAGATAGAGATCGGAAACGGTCGTGATGACATCGTTAGCGAGGGCTCTCTGGAGAAGTTGAAGGATACGGCTTTCGTTGCGAGCGGGTCCGTTAAATCCGGCGAGAATGACGATCGGGCCTTGGGCTTCGGGCTGAGTGCCCGCGAACTTCATCCACTGAAGCGGGGCTCCGCTGTCGGTGTCTGTCGGGTCATCGCCGATATGGAGCATTTCGAGAAGTTTCCACTGGGACGCGTTCTGCTTAATTTTCATGAATAATTTTTTCCTCTTTCTCTCCGGAGCGAAAACTCTTTCGGTGTTTCACCGATCGAATCCGCTTCCAGAAATTTCCCCCATAAACAGGCATAGGATGAAAGATTGGGAACTTCAAACTTTTGTTGGCTTCGGAGAGGAGCAGATTGATTTTTTTTTGCGAGTGATGGAAGACATTTGATGTTACGAAAAGAGCTAATGAACTTTCGTGAACTCGGTCTTTCGGAAATTTTTACGGAACGCTTGGCAGAGCAGAACATTCGTGAAGCGACACCCATTCAAACGGATCTCTTCTCTCCGATCTTGAAAGGCGACAGTATTCTTGGACTCGCCAAGACCGGCACCGGCAAAACACTCTCTTATAGCGCTCCTCTCGTCGAGAAAATTTCAAAGCTCGAAGATGTCGCTGCCGCGGACGGATCGAAGAAAGCCGCTTGGGCATGGATCTTGGTTCCAACTCGTGAACTCGCCGTTCAGGTTAAAGACACGCTGAGTCTTCTTACTCGTGCAGAGAGTCAAATTGCTGTTGTTGTTGGTGGTGAGTCCGAAGAGCGTCAGATTGATGCTTTGGGTCAGGCTCGTTTCGTCGTCGCGACTCCCGGACGTCTGCTGGATTTGCTCAAACAAAGAAAAATACTAACGCGCGATGTTGAAGTCGTCGTGATGGATGAAGCTGATCGTTTACTCGATATGGGCTTCATCGACGACATCCGCGCGATCCTTTCATTCCTGCCGAAAAAGCCGCAGCTCATCTGCGTTTCGGCGACTCTCAATTTGGGCGTCGAAGAAGTCGCATTCGAGCTGGGCGTGGAGCCTCTGCGTTTTGGCGTCGAAGAAGCGATGCAGACCGTCGAAGGTCTCGACCACAAAGTCGCCTTTATTGGCGACGAAGAAAAATTCCATGCGCTTGTTCACTACATTTTCGAGCGTAAGGATCAGCGCGGGATCGTCTTCTCGAACTACCGCGAGCGCGCTCACGAGATTGCATCGCGTCTGCGTGGTCTCGGTTGCAAGGCCGATGCCCTCAGTGCTCAGCTCGCTCAGACGGCTCGTCGCAAGATCATCGAAGACTACCGTAGCGGCGACCTGAAAGTTCTGGTCGGCTCCGATCTCGCGGCACGCGGTCTCGATTTCTTGGACGTCGACTATGTCGTCAACGTCGATCTCTCGGAAGACTCGGCGACCTATGTTCACCGCGTCGGACGCACGGCTCGTGCCGGACGCAAAGGACAGGCGCTCTCGCTGATCGGATTCGAAGATTCGTTCCGCATCGAAAAACTCGAACGTTTCCTCAACGCGAAAATTCCGACCGAAGAATTCCCGCTCGAAAAACTCAAAGGACCGCTTCCCCGTTTCGGCGCACGCATCGACGGCCATAGCGAAGACGCTTATCAGAATCAGAACTCCGGACCGTCGCGCGGCGGCCCTCGCGGTGACCGTGGTGACAACCGTTCGCGCCAAGGTCCTCGCGATCACAACCGCGATCAGCGCGGTCCTCGTCAGGATCACCCACGTTCGGATCGTCCTCAGGCGTCCTCGAATGGACCCGCTCGCCCTGCGCAGAACTCGCATGCCGCTCCTCGTCCAGCAGCGTCTCAGCAGCCGTCGCCTGGCTCCGCTCCTCGCGCGAACACTCACCGCTCGACCAAGAAGCCTCAGGGAATGTGGGCGCGCGTGAAGAGCCTCGTTGGCGGCCTTTTCGGCAGCAAAACGAAAACCAAACCGAAACCTGCACACGCGCGAGCGGATCAACCGCGCGTGGCGAACGGCACGGCTCCTCACTCGCAACCTGCGCGCGAAGGCCAGTCCCATCGTGGCGCTAGTCAACACCGCTCCAACCAAGGCGGCGATGGACCCCGCAACAACGGCGGAGGCAATCGCTCCCGTCGTGGTGGTCAAGGCCGTCGCGGCCCTGGCAACGGTCCTTCAAAACCCCGTAGCTAATCGCTCGTCTATTTGTATCTGTGTGCCTATTCGAGAATAAGGAAAGGGAAGTGGGCGTAGGGCTTCCACCACCACGTACTTCCCGAAATCCAATCGCTGTGATCGCTGCGCGATTTGATGCGCTTCACGAAGTTCCACGTCGGATCGAGAATCCGACCGTCCGCTAGCAAAATGATAGTGTGGCCGGTCGTCGAGTAGGGAGGCTTGAAGTCGCTCGTGAATCCCGCACGCATGTTGTGGGGAATTCCAAGTCGTTGAAGGATGAGGCTGGCGAGAAGCGAATTGTGGAAGCAGAGGGTCTGCGAGGGGTGCGCCAAGTAGTACTCAAAAGGAAGCGTCGGACGCATGTCCGGGGTGAGCCATACGTTGCCGGATATGGGTTTGTTTTTGAAATCTTCGAAGACTTTACGGGCTTCCGCGCTCAGGCTCACTCGCTTTTTCTGCAGGATCTCCGTGCGGTAGCCGCGGAAGAGGTTGGCTTTGGAAGTGTTGAAGTAATCTTCGGTATGATCGCGGAGCTCGTTGACGACTTCGCCGGGATCCGAGGTCGAAACACCGCGCGATTCCATGTCTTCGATAAAGGTATCGATTTGAAGAGAGAGGGCCGAACCGGGACTTTGGTCGACGACAACCATTTGCGCGTCGGTGTCGCCGTCGGTCATGACGAAACGATCGGGCCAGAGGTCGTTGGGGCTGCGGGTGTTGAGGTCGGCGAGCGTGGAGTGGACCTCAGGATGCAAAGCGGGCACGACGACGCTTACGATGAAGGGCTCAGCTTGGCTGGGATCGATGGAGTAACGTTCGACGTGCGAGACACCGACGCTCATCTCCAAGGGGTTGGAATCGTAAAAACTTTGAAGCGCTTGGCGGGCTTGTTGGGACGAATACGCGATGGCGTGGGTGGACAGAAACGCTGTAGCAGCGAGGGTCAAACTTCTCAAAGAGACGACGCCAAATTTCTTCATCACGAGGGATCTAAGAGTTTGAATCCCCATCAGTCAAGGGGCCCGTTGCATTCACCGGATATCGGACACTTGAGAACACTCGCGAGGCGCAGAAAATAAAGATTGCGTGAAGGGGCCTCACTCGCGTCTCTTTTCCCAAAATTCAAACTCCAGCCCGAGTACAATCGGGTGAGATGTCTCGTCGCGAGTCGTTCTATTTATTTGCCTTATTGCTGGGAGCGTCGTCCGCTTTCGCCAGCGAACAGCTGCCTGGAGAATTCGCTCCCAAACTGACCGCGACCAAATCCGTAAGGAAAATGCAGACCGACTGCAAGTATCTCTATCGCGCTATGAAGCAGGCCGACTTCAAATGGGCTTCGGTGCGCGCCGCTCGCAACTGGGAGTATGGTCCTTCCACGACGATTCTCAGTAAGGACGAGACTCCTTGGGCCGGAAACTATTTTCCGATGATGAACGGCGGTCTCGCCAATCGCTGGCACCTGCGCAAAGCCGTCGAGAAGACCTTGGACATGGCCGAGGACGGAACTCAACTTTCTTCCGATGCCGTGAAGGCAAAGATCAAGGCCATGAAGCCCGAGGAACTCGCAAACCTTTCGCCGGCCGAAAAAATGGACATCTATTCGGGCAACTATGATTTCCGCATCACCAAGCACGAGCTTAAAGCTCGAGGTCCCCAGCGCCGGTCGCCTCCCGAGGACTGGGAAGGTTTTTGTAATGGGATGCGTGCCGCAGGGATCTGTCAGCCCGAGCCGCGCAAACCCATCCTCGTAAAGAACGCCGACGGCGTCGAGGTTCCCTTTGACCCCAGCGACGTCAAGGGCCTTGCGGGTGCGTCCTATTTCTATACCGAAAAGTATTCCGCCATGGGTGCTCCCACTCGAACCCTCGGCTTGAAGAACCAGA
>JBDSDI010000295.1:0-11172 GCA_039920645.1 Bdellovibrionota bacterium
GTTTTACGCGGAGGTCGTGGCGTCCGGCCGCAATGAGCTTACAGGTGCGCTTGATGCCGATCATCGGTCCCGTTACACGATGGGCGTACCAAGCACCCGACAGCCCCACGATCATGAGAAGTAAAAAGCAACAAATATAGGCCGTCATTGGAGAGTCTATCAACTCGATCGCGAGCTTGCCGATCAACACGGTATTCGTCGCGATGAAAATGTAGAACAGACCCGTCCGAAGGAGAAACTTCGGATAAATAAAAAGGTTTTTAAATTTTCTCGAAGCGCCCGTCATACGATCAATTTACAGCATAGATGCAGCGGACCCTAAGATCAGAGAGGCTTCTTCTCGTGTGCGGTGCGGCGAATGCTCTTGTTTAGTCGACCGTTTAACATGTTTTGCACCCCTGCCGCCTTTCTGAGATGCTAGCGCGCATGAACAGCGCAGGCACTCTCGAACACAACGTCGGTAACACCCCTCTTATCCTTCTAAAAAATCTCTCGGTAATGACGGGCTGCGAGATCTATGGAAAAGCGGAATTTCTCAATCCCGGCGGGTCGATCAAAGACCGTACGGCGCTCGGCATGCTTCGCGAAGCGCGCAAGGACGGCCGACTGCCCGTGGGCGGCAACGTCTTCGAAGGAACGGCCGGTAACACCGGCATCGGACTGGCGATGTTCGCATCGAGCTTCAACTACACCTGCCACGTCGTGATGCCCGACAACCAAGCTCAGGAAAAATATGACACCCTCAAAGCACTTGGCGCAAAAGTCATCGCCGTGCCACCCTGCCCTTTCGCGAATCCTGCGCATTTTTATCACACCGCCAAACGGCTCAGTGAAGAGACTCCGAACTCTTTCTGGTGCAACCAATTCGAGAATCTGGCCAACTTCCGCGTCCACTACGAAAGCACTGGACCCGAGATCTGGTCGCAGACCGATGGAAAGGTCGACATCTTCTGCGCAGCCAGTGGAACCGGCGGCACCTTAGCCGGAGTCTCAAATTTCCTGAAAGAAAAAAATCCCGAGGTAAAAAGCATCCTCGTCGATCCTTACGGCTCCGGTCTCTTCCAGTATTTTAAAAATGGAGAAATGAAGTCGACCGGATCTTCCGTGACCGAGGGTATCGGCATCATGCGCGTCACCGCTAACTATGCAAAGGCCAAAGTCGATGAAGCCATGCAGGTCGACGATCAGAAAATGATCTCGATGCTTTACTACCTTGCTCAAAAAGAAGGTCTGCTCGTTGGCACTTCAGCGGCCCTGAACGTCTATGCCGCCTATGAGATCGCACGACGCAACAAAGGGCGCGGGCTGAAGATCGTTACGGTTCTTTGCGACAGCGCTCTTCGCTACCAAAGCAAGCTCTTCAACAAAGCATGGCTCGAGAGCAAGGGCCTGAACCCCAGCGTTTCCTCAATCACTGCCTAACAGCGAGTACCTGAATCACCGACTCAAACAATGACGATTCTTGAATCATGATTCATTTTTCGGTATACTTCACCCATGAAAAATTGGCTGCTCTCGAGTATCGCTTTTTTCGGGGTTTCTTGCGCGATGAGATCCCCACCCTCATCGTTTATCGACAAAGAAACTCGAGCATTTTTAGATAGTATGCCGACTTCAGCGTTTTGTTCCATCGGTAGTCTCATCGCCGAAACTTACATTTCTCAAGAAAACGTGGAGCCGAAGGTCAAGGATCTCAGCAAATTGCTAAGTTATCTACAAAGCTCTACCAACAATGCCGAGGCAAAGTCCATGCGTGAACGGGTGCGTAAAATTACCGTCGCCTACCCTGTGGACGCGACGGTCGACGACATGTTCTATGTTGATAAGGCGCTGTCTTGTGGGAAATTTGGAAGATTCACGATCTACCAAGCCTTAGCTAAACATGATTTCAGTAAAACAACCTCAGACCAGCGTGAGCTAGCGATTCAGCTCCTCAAGAACCATCTCGATTCTCGGATTTCCGGTCCTGAAGTTTCAATTCTCCCGATTCTGCTTCGGCTAGCTGTTCTCACGGCCGCTTTAGGTAACCGATCTCTGCCCTTCACAAAGTCAAAAATTAAAAATGAAGTTGCGGCCTTTGTAGCCGAGCTGAAAACCACAAATGCAGCCATCTCTAATTACCTTCGAGCGATCCCTGAAAACGACTATCGCACTCAAGCAAGACTCTTGCGTCCCGACTTCGAGTTGGCACAATCTTACGAGGATCGCTACATGAACCTGATTGCGCAGGCCTGGTAAAGGGCACTTCCGCATATCAACGTGGGTTACAAAATCGCGCCGGCTTCCTTCAGGATCAAAAGTGCGCGTTCGACTTCGGAGACGACAGTACCGACATCGGTGGAATAACCGTCGGCGCCGATCTCCCGAGCGAAGTCGGGGGTAACGACTGCGCCTCCGATAAGAACCTTGAACGGAAGCTGACGCTCTTTGACGGCGTCGATAACGACTTTCATCTGCATCATCGTCGTAGTCATGAGAGCAGAAAGCGCGATGATCTGCGCATTCTCTTTGATGGCCGTTTCGATAATGAGTTGCGAATCGACGTTACGTCCGAGGTCGATGACGTTAAAGCCGAAGTTCCTGAGCATAAGGATACAGATATTCTTGCCGATGTCGTGAATGTCACCCTTCACGGTTGCAAAGACAATCGTTCCTTTGGATCCGCCTCCACCCTCGGCCCGCGCCTTGATGAGAAGAGGTTCGAGCACGGCGACTCCGGCCTTCATGGCGTCGGCTGCGGCGATGAGATGCGGAATGAACTTCACGCGGGCGGCGAAGAGGTCTCCGAGACGACGAATCGCAGGAGTCATAACGTCGACGAACACTTTCATAGCTTGATCGGGCTTGGTGCGCGCGAATTCTTCGGCGAGTTGGGTGACGGCGTCCTTCTGGCCTTCGACAATGCCGCGGAAAATTCCGCGCTCAAGCTCCGGAAGCTCGCCCACCCATGTGGGCTCAGCAGCGGGATCGTTTCTCTTTCCCTCAACGCTCGGAAGGCTCGCGGGAATCGAAGCCGTCCCGAGATCGATCTTTTGTGAAAAGTCGCTAATAAAATTATGAATGGAATTCTGCTTCGGTCCGAACATGGTCGCTGCGGCAGCGAGTGCTTTGCCCATCGGATCCGTGACCGACATGATTGCCGAATCGAGTCCGTTCTGAACGGCAGCGGCGAGAAACGCGTTGTGCACGAAAGAGCGGTTCGGTAGACCGAAACTCACGTTACTGAGCCCTAACGTCGTGGCCGAACGAGGAAAATATTCTTTGATGAGTGCGATGGTTTTGAGGGTCTGTTTAGAACCTTCCTGCATCGCCGAAACTACGAGACCCAGACAGTCAAAGACCACGTCTTCTTCGCGAAACCCATGTTTCTCGAAGAGAAGCTTCGCGATCTTTTCTCCGTTCTTGAAACGTTCGTGCGCATCGACCGGAACGTCGACACCCGTGCACATGCAAACGACGGCGGCGCCGTGCTTCTTCATGATCGGAATGGCCTCAATGAGTTTTTCGTCCTCGGCGTTGAGGCTATTGAGGAGTGGACGGCCGTAATAGACCGAAGCTCCGGCATCGAGCGCAAAGGTGTTCGCGCTATCGAGCATGAGAGGCACCGGATACTTGTTCTGAACCGCGACGACCGCTTCGCGCATGAGCGCCGCCTCATCGACGAGCGGCACACCTACGTTCAGGTCGAGCAAACGCGCACCCGCCTGAACTTGGGCTTCCGCATCGGCCAAGAGCGGTTGAAGGTCGCCTTTTTTGAGGGCTTCGCTGAGTTTCCTGCGGCCCGAGGGATTCATCTTCTCGCCGATCGCCACGAAGGTGGAGTCGCCGCCGAGAGAGACCACGTTCGAAAGACTCGAAACGATAACGCGGGACTGAGGCTTGGGTTGCTTGCGCAGCGACGCGTATTCGGTCGTGCGTTGTTTCACGCGACGAATAAACTCGGGTGTCGTCCCGCAGCAGCCCCCGATGATATGCGCACCCGCCTCGAGGAAAGCGCGAATAAACGGCTCGAGATCGTCGGAGTTCATGGGGAAAGCGGTCTTGCCGTCTTTGATACGCGGCAGGCCTGCGTTGGGCTGAACGGAAATATAGAGCGGACTCACGGCCGCCATGCGCTTCACGACGGGAATCATCTGCTGAGGCCCGGTGGAACAGTTCACGCCCACGGCATCGCAATGGAAACCCTCGGCAATAGCGGCGATGTTCTCGGGAGTAGCGCCGGTGTCGGTGATAGCGTCGGTATTGAAGGTCGCATGCGCCACGATGGGAATCGTTCCCGAGGCGGCGCGAATCGCCGAGAGGGCGCAGCGAAGTTCGAGGCTGTCGAACATCGTCTCGACGACAATCACGTCGACGCCAATTTTTACGAGGGCCTTGGCCTGCTCGTAAAAAATCTCGGTCACTTCTTCGAAGCTACGGTGACCCGTCGGAAATACCGTCTCGCCCGAGGGTCCGATGTCGCCCGCCACGAATGCGCGATCTGCCGAGGCCTTGCGTGCGATTTCGACTGCACGTGCGTTGATCTCGTAGAGACGGCCTTCGGCGTGGTACTCGGCCAAACGCCAGCGACTCGCACCGAAGGTGTTGGAGAGAAGAATATCCGCGCCCGCATCGGCGTACTCGCGATGCGCGCCTTCGATGATGTGGGGGTTGTCCATCATCCAAAGATCGGGCGCCATACCCGCAGGTAGGCCTCGACCCTGGAGCAACGCTCCCATCGATCCGTCGAGCACTAGAGTTCTACGAGCGAGTTCTTTGCGAAAATCCATTTTCTTATCATCCTAGAAGTTGAGGTTTTTGATGAAAGCATCTTGAAAGTCGTCTTGCAAAGCGAGTTCGACCGGCGTGGCGCGCGTCTTGATCTCGCGTGTCCAGCTTTCGCGTAGGGAAGCGGACGCTGCGGCCCAGAGAAGCGTGCCGCGCAGAGAAGCATTGCCGAGCGTGACCAACGTCGCATCGGGAGGAAGCAGTCCGGTGCCTCGAGCTGCGTCGGCGCGTAGATGGTCGGCGAAAGTTCCCGCTAAGTAGAGCGTCTTCGGCACTACCCCCGCGCGCTTTACGAGCAAATCGCAAGCGGTGCGCGTCGCGGATTTTGCGAGCTGGAATTCGCGAACGTCATCGGCAAGAAGATAGACCGTTTCGCCGATCGATAAACGTCCCCCCGGAAGGAACCCGTCCGCGGAAAGCAAACCCGCTTTGACGCCTTCGAAAATCGCGTCCACAATTCCTGAACCGCAGATTCCTTTGGCCTTGTCGGAGCCGATCGTCTCGAGACGCCACTCACCGTCAATGTAGTAGGCATGCGCTATGGCGCCGGGTTCGGCCCGCATTCCGAGCGCGATATTGCCACCTTCGAAAGCGGGTCCCGCCGGAGCGCTGGAAAACCAAAGTCTATCGCCGGCCGCAACGACGATCTCCGTGTTTGTTCCCACGTCGACGAGCATCCAAGGTTCTTCGGGAGAAAGATCCTTCAGCGCAAGTAACCCGGCGAAGGTATCTGCGCCGACGAAACCACCCAGGAGTGGAAGCGAATGTAAATCGAGTCCGAGTGCAGCACTCTGCGTGGTGGACGCTTCGGTCGACAGCGGCTGGAACGGGGAAACGGCGAGCGTCTGGGTGTCCCACGAATGCAGAAAACTTACGAGCGCGGAATTGCCCGAGCAGAAAAGTCCGTGCGGGAAAGCTTTCGCGAAGAGATCGGGAGCTTCGGTCGAGAGCGCGTTGAGACACACGCCCAACGTCTTCACGAGAGAATCATGCAACGGAAGGATGCCTTTGTCTTGAACCGCTTTCAGACGACTCATCACGTCGGCACCGAAGCGGACTTGCTGATTGAGGAGATGGGCTTCGACGAGCGAGCGACCTTTTTCGTCTCCGATCGCGACGACGACGCCAGTAGATCCGAGATCACAAACGAGTCGAGGCGATACGGCGCCTTCCGCAAGCGTGGCATGTTTTACAAGACGAGGCACAGCGCGAAGACTCTCGACGTCGGGAACGAGGCAGCTCATGTTCGTACGCACGATCGCCTGACAGGAAAGACGCCACCCTTCACCGATCTCGCTCGCGGAAAAGGCCTTGCGATCGCTTGCTGTTACGCCCACGAAACCATCTTTCACTTGGACGCGACATTTTTGACAACTGCCGTTTCCGCCGCATGCGGCATTGACGGGAATTTCGTTCGCGGAAAGCCCTTCCAGAAGTCGAAAACCCGCAGGAACATCGATCAGAAGGGATTCTCCCCGGCAATCGACCTTGATCTTCATAATCGCCTTTGAATAAGCGTCAGCGCGACGTCGACTTTGTTCAAAGGAGCACTGATGCAGAAACCTTCGCACGCATCGTCGAGACGTTGCATAATTTTATGCGCGATATCGAGTCCGCGGCGGACCGCTTCCGCAGAATCGTTGCCGGCTTTGGACATTTCTTCCACGATCTGCGCGGGAACTTTCACGCCCGGCACTTCGTTGGCCAGAAACTCGGCATTGCGAAGACTGATGAGGGGCCAGATACCGACCATGTGCGGTCGCCAATCCGTAGCCCCTACGCGATCGCGCCAGCGCAGGAAGGTTTCAGGATCAAAGATGGGCTGGGTCACCGCGAAGTCGGCGCCGGATTCGACTTTATAGCGCCACCGCTGAAGTTCAAGATCAACGTTGATGGCCGTAGGGTTCGATGCGACTCCAATGCCAAAATTCGTAGGCTGCCCGAGACGATCGCCCATCGGACTGACGCCGCGGTTGAGACAGTCGATGAGATAGGTGAGACCGATCGAATCAATGTCGTAGACGGCCGTGGCGTCTTTGTTGCTGCCGAGCTTCGGCGGATCGCCCGTAATCACAAGCACGTCGTTCACGCCGTTAACATGGGCACCGAGCAAATCGGATTGAAGGGCGATGAGATTGCGATCGCGCGTAGTGAGGTGAGGAAAAACTTTCAGACGGCGCGTGGGGTGGCGATTGGCGTAAGCTGCTAAGTGCAATGAAGCAACACGCGTACTCGCGCGCGCGCCGTCGGGGACGTTCACGAACGCAACGCCCTCACCGTCAAGAATGTCGAGCTGAGCGGTGAACTTTTCGAGATCGGGACCCAGCGGTGCAAGCACTTCGACGGAGACAACTTTCTTGCCAGAACGAAAAGCCTGTCCGAGGAAAGACGAACGGCGTTCTTCCCAACTCCGCGCACGCGGTCGTTCGGTCGAAGCTTGCACGGCGGCGGGCAATGGCGCTCCGCTAGGAATGTATTTTACCCGTTGCATCTGAAGCGCACGCGCGATGGCCTGAATGTGAGCGGGGCTCGTTCCACAGCAACCGCCCACTCCGATCGCACCGGCTTCGACGTAGCGCGAAGCATATTTCGCGAGATAGTCGGGACTCGTCATGTAGAAATAACGACCGTTGATCTGATTAGGGGCTCCTGCGTTCGGCTGGACAACGATGGGTTTGGTGACGAGCGGACGTAACGCCTTCAACACTGTGAAAAGATCACTCGGCCCTTGCGAGCAGTTGAGACCGAGCGCTTGGACATCGTCACGGGTACCGATTCTCTGCGCGAAATCGCGCAGGAAATCCACTTGAGAGCTCGTCACGGTGATCGATGCGAGGATCGGCCGCACGGTATCAACGGAGCGAATACCTTCGATCGCGTATTGGAGTTCGGAAATATTGGAAAACGTTTCGAGAATGTAGAGTTCGAAACCACTCGCCGTCGCGGCGATGCGCGCGACTTGCTCAAAATGAGCGCGGGCCTCGTCCACACTCGTGGGACCGAGAGGTTCGATCAGTTCTCCGATCGGACCGACGGAAAGACCGATGCTAACCTCGGGCTTGGCCGCCGCTGCGCGGGCCTCTCTCGCCAGACGAAGGGCCGCTTCGATAATCGCAGCCTGGCGATCTTCGATGCCGTACTTTTTGAGTTGTGGAACCGTGACCGAAAACGTGTTCGTCGTCAGAACATTGGCCCCGGCGGCGATGTAGGCCTGGTGCACGGCGCGCACGTCCGTGGGCGCGCTCAGGTTCAGCTCTTCGAAGAGACGGTTGATATAGAAACCGCGATCATAGAACTCGGTTCCGATGCCGCCATCAAAGATGAGTATATTGTCGGTGAACACGCTACCTAGACATAGCCCATTCACTCGAGAAGCGTCAGGCTTTTTCCAATTTCAATAAGGTGATTTCGGCGGGCACCGCGAAACGGTTCGGTGGTCCCCAGTAGCCCGTGCCCGGATTCACGTAAACCCACATGCGACCGTGACGGTTGAGACCCCGGTAGTAGGTGTGGGCCAACGGGACGAACAGACTGAACGGAAAGAACTGGCCAGCATGCGTATGACCCGAAAACTGCAGATCCGCTCCGAGACTTTCTGCTTCCAGACAGACGTCGGGACGATGGGCCAAGAGAATCGTAAAGTCAGCTGCAGCGGAGTCCCTCAGTGCCTTGGCGGTGTCCGGATGATGATCGACAGAAAGCACCGCGCCCATCGGATCGGTCACGCCCGCTACGAGAAGCTTCAATCCGCCGACGTCAATGAAACGACCTTCGTTGATCAATGGGATGAGACCCGTGCGAGCCGCTGCGGCCACAATGCCCTTAGCATCCCAGTAGTATTCGTGGTTGCCCGTGACATAGAAAACTCCGTATTTCGAACGCAGTTCCCTGAGCGGTATGAGGTATTTTTCGATCGCCGCCGGGCGGGCGTCGCCCAGGTCCCCGGTGATCACGACGAGATCAGGCGAAAGCGCATTGGTTTTTTCGACGACGTTTCTCAAGAAATCATCTCGAAGCGTGGGTCCGATATGCAGATCGCTCAACTGAACGACCGTCAGACCTTCAAGCCCAGATCCGAGTCCCTCCACTGGCAAACGTATTTCCTTGATGCGGGGGCCGCGCAGTGTCTCGAGGAATCCGAGCACGGTGAAGCTCAGCGCGAGACCGAAAATTGAAAGGATCAATCCACGCGAAAGAAACTGACCTACGAAAATATTCACGACGACGACGGGAATCGAAATCATGAGGAAAGTTCCCCAGAGTCCGATCAGCAGATTCGAGATCCACGCGACGACACGATACCAAAACGCGTCGAAGACCGAAGGAACCGCTCGATAGATGAGCTGCGAACCGAGCATCACCGCGAAGAGCAGGAAAGTCGTGGGCAAAGCCCAGATGGAATAACGTGGCCAGAGACGCGCCAGCGCGAAGGCCGTGTAGCCGATGAAAAAGCTGAGGACCACGAAGATTCTAAGTAGGCGAAGACTCATGTCATGGGGAAGATAGTCCCTTGTGGCGATGCCGCCAAGGCACCGTTAAGTCTTTGAACTATTGACTCGTCCTAGGTCGACCCTTAGTAATCCCCCACTATGAATACAAATATTTTCGTCACTCTCGCCGCTCTTGGTGCCCTCGGTCTCTCGGCTTGTAAAGCCGTGGAAGTCGACTCCAATGGCGCCATCCCCAACCACTACGTCTCGAGCCTTGAACAGTTCGAAGGCACCTACTCTGGAAACCTGAAGATCTCCTACTCTGCGAACGCTTCCGCTCAACCCCTCGCTCTTTCCAAAAACTTCAAAGTCGCGCTTTCGAGCGTTGGCAACCGGCCCGTGATTTCCACCAACATCGACGTTCTCGGTGCCGCTTGCGGATCGAGCGTCGGAAAGCTTGTCTCCCTCGAAGTCGGCGGAGCTTGGGATTTCATCGCGAAATTCGCCTTCGACCCCGGCACCTGTGCAGACCGCGCGAGCGGCCGCTACGTCGTCTTCTACGGCAGCGAAAAAAACGCTCTCGTTACGCTCTACAGAGATAGCCGCATGAGTAATCGCCCTGGCCAGACGTCCGTCACTTCCGAATACCGCGCCAGTCTAAAAAAACTCTAATTTTGAGCGCGCTCTTAAGGTCGGACTTTGCTCGCGTGCTGAGTGAAGTTCGGCTCGCCGAGCAACCACTTCTCGAGTCGCCCTGCGATAAGAGCGTGCCCTTCCGGATTCGGATGAATCCTATCCTCGATATTGTAGCGATCGTTCAGCGCGAGTCCTTCGAGCAGGAAAGGATAGAGAGGAATCTTGTGCTTCTTCGACAGGTCACGGTACGTCGCTTCAAAAGAATCGCGATACCCTTTTTCCCAGTTCATCGGAAGCTTCATACCGATCAAAAAAACTTCGATCCCTTGGCTCTTCAGTTTCACGATGATCTTTTCGAGATTCTCTTTCATCTGATCGACCGAACTGCGGCGCAGGCCGTCGTTCGCGCCGATCTCGACGAGCGCGCCCTGAAAGGGGCCAGCCTTTTTGAGCGTCCAGTCGAGCCTCGCTAGCGCCTGCCGTGCGGTGTCTCCGCTGACGCCGGCATTCACAACTTCAACAGCGTAGCCTTTGGCCTGAAGACTCTTGCCCAGAAGCGCCGGGAAAGCCTGTTCTTTCGAGAGGCGGTACCCCGCCGTGAGGGAGTCGCCCAGAGCCATGATACGAAACGCCGATCCTTGGGACTCCGTGCCTAGCGCGAATGAAAAGTCAGCTCGCCCAAAGAGCAGGATGAGGACTAGAGTCGCCCGAATGATCGAAGTTAAAAATCTCTCGAAGAGCTTTGAAAAACCCATTCTCACGCCCGTCCTTCGCGATATTTCTATCACAATTCCGGAAGGGACGTGGGCTTCGCTCATGGGTCCGTCAGGAAGCGGCAAAAGCACCTTGCTCTCCCTGCTCGCGGGCCTGGATCTTCCCACGAGCGGCGAACTGAAGCTTGCCGGAAAGAACATCCTGCGTCTCACCGAGGACGAACGCGCGCTTTTCCGCGCCGAGAACATCGGATTTATTTTTCAGAGTTTTCGTCTCCTGCCAACGCTGAGCGTCCTCGAGAATGTCTGCGTTCCTCTCGAAATTCTTGGTCGCCACGACGCGCGTGCGGAAGCCGAAGCCCTGATCGAGCGTGTGGGACTGGCGTCGCGCAAACACCATTCGCCCGGGCAGCTTTCGGGCGGCGAACAGCAGCGTGTGGCGGTCGCGCGAGCTTTCGTGACACGACCGAAGATTCTTCTGGCCGACGAGCCGACCGGAAACCTCGACGAAGAGAACAGCGCGCTCATCCTCGATTTGCTCGCCGACCTTCAACGCAGCCATCGCTCGACGCTTCTCGTCGTCAGTCATGACCCGGGCGTAGCGGCGCGCGCGGATATTCGACTCA
>JBDSDI010000296.1:0-5139 GCA_039920645.1 Bdellovibrionota bacterium
GCTTTGAAGGAAGCGTCGCCGCGACCACTTCTTCGAGACCCGTGGGCGGGGGAACGTCTTCGGTCGCGAGGCGCTCGATCTTGGCGAGATCGTCGCGCGCGCGACGATCGAGGGTTTTGCGTTTGACGAGATAGCCATTGAACTTGCTGCGCCCGAAGACGAGATAACACGGAACAGAAATAATCGGAAAACTTAGCAGCGCGACCGTCCATGCCGTAGCGCCCTGGGGCGTACGCGAGCGCATGATCGCCCGGCCCGCACAGAGAAATGCGATCGGATAAAAAACGATGAGAACGTAAGACCAAGTGCTCAAGCGCTCCACCCTAGGCCCAGACCATGATGGTGGCAACGCCCGACTGCCATTGGAAATTGCGAGAAAAGGAGTTAAAAAAGATCTTATGGAACATGTCGCAGTCCTTATTTCTGGAGCCGGAGACCTCGGACGCGGTGTCGCTCGCAAACTTTGCGAACGCTTGCTGAAACCCCAAAATATCCTCTGCGAAACGCGCGGACCACAGCGCCACCTTTCGCTGCGCGAAGAGGACTTTCGTGTTCGGATCGCCACGGACCCTCCGCCCATTTGCGACAGTCTCTTGATTTCTTTTCCTCCCTCAGAGGACTACGAAAAGGAAGTCGCCCGCGCGCTCGCTTGTTGGAATAAAAGCAAACCCGCACTTCTTGTCTCCTCGATCGGCGTCTTCACGCAAGACGACGGCAGCCTGCTCGACGAAACGAGTGCGGTCGACGAAAGCTCCGCCCTCTTCCGAGCGGAAACTCTTGCGCGCGAAGCCGGAGCACACGTCCTCCGGCTTGCTGGCCTCTACGACGACACGCGCGGTCCGCAATTTTATTGGCAGGAAAAAAAGAAAGTCACGGGATGGCCCGGTGGCCTCGTCAATCTCATTCACCGAGAAGACGCTGCCGAAGCCTGCGTGCGCTTGATGCGCTCGGAGCTTCCCGCCGATACCTGGTGTCTCTCTGACGGAAACCCCGTCCTACGAGGGGACATCGTACAGGTCTGGTCGCGTTTCAAGAACGAAGAGCCCGCCGTCTTTACGGAAACAAACGGAGTGGTGGGAAAAAAGATCTCATCCTCGAAACTCCGTGAGGCCCTCGAATGGGAGCCTCGACACGCAAGCTTCCGTGATTTCGTCGCGAAACTTTCACTCCGCTAAACGACCCGACATCAACATCGCAAGACGCTTGGTCGCGGGGATCGTCTCGAGCGTCGTTTTTAAAATGACCGTAAGCGGGACCGCGAGGAAAGCTCCCGCGATTCCCCACACGAAACTCCAGAAGACGAGAAAGAACATCACCGTTACCGGATGCAGATCCATGCTTCGTCCCATGAGACTGGGTTCGAGGATGTTTCCCACATAAACTTGGGCCGCTCCCGCGACGCCGAGAAAGACCCAGAATTCAGCTCCGAAACCATATTGGAGCCAAAGCACCGGGAGCGGAAGAAGCACGGAGAGCGCCGAGCCCAGACTCGGAATGAAATTGAGGAAGAACGTGAGGAATCCAAAGAGCAGCGTCAGCTCGGCTCCAAGAATCCAGAGGAGAATGCCGACGATCGCCGCCATCGTGGCGGCCAAGAGGGTCTTCACCCATATATAACGCGACATCGACGCCTGCACCTGCACCAGCGGACGCGGCCATCGATCGTTGCGGCTTTTCCCCAGCAGAAGAAAAATCAGGTAGATCGCGACTAGGGCGGCGTAAGAAACCAGGGTCAGAATATTTCCCGTTACCAACTGACCCCAGTCCCAAATTTTCTCCGAATCAAAATTCGCGAAATAGCGAGCCACGTCGATTTTAAGACCCCACCGCAATCCGATACCCTGGATCAAACTCACGATTTCATGGATGCGCTGATGATAGGTCGTCGCCTCGATCGAGAAGTTGCTGATCGACAGGAAACAGAAGATGAAACCCGTCGTCGCGACCACGAGACAAATCAGAACCGAAAGAAGTAGCGCGACCCAACGCGGGAACTTCCATTTGAGGCGTAAGAGATCGATGGCCGGCAACACGAGAGCGTAAATCAAAAGGGCAAGGACCAGAGGCAAGAGCACCCCTTGACCGACACGAAGCGCGACCGTCGTTAAAATAAGGCCGATAACAATCGTAGCAATCTGAGAAAGCTGTTCGAGATTCATCTTGGTCTGCGAGCATAGCACCGGCCCGCGGGCATCGCCACGAATCTCAAGATTGCCGCTTGCAGTCTGAAATGCTTCGAGGCTTTAATACCCTGATGGTACCCGCCTTTATCATCCCCCACGCCATCGAAACTCTGGCCACCGTGATCTTCGCCCTGGCCGTACTCCACACCTTCGCCGCAAGCTCGCTTCATCGCATTGGGTCCCGCTTCGAAGAAGGATCCCTTGGGGAAAATTTCTTTCATATTCTCGGTGAAGTCGAAGTCGTCTTTGGGATCTGGGCCGGAATCCTCATTCTTGCGATGGGTTTTTTGACCGACGGCTCGGTCGCGACTCACTATGCCGAAAGCCTAAACTTCGCGGAAGCTCTTTTCGTCTTCGCGATTATGGTTGTTGCAGCAACACGCCCGATCCTTAATTTCGTACGCTCACTAATATTAGGAGTTGCCGAGGTCTTGCCGTTTCGCCGCGAAATCGCCGTCTATGCCACCACGCTCATCATCGGGCCCTTGCTTGGAAGCTTCATTACCGAACCTGCCGCCATGACCGTAACCGCGCTTCTCCTGAAAGATCTCTACTTCTCGCGCGTTTCTAACCCGAAGTTTCAATATCTCACGCTCGCCGTGCTTTTCGTGAACGTGTCCATTGGCGGCGTTCTCACGCATTTTGCAGCGCCCCCGGTGCTGATGGTCGCCGCGAAATGGGGATGGGACACGCCGTTCATGATGGCCCATTTTGGCTGGAAAGCGGGCATCGCCGTCGTCTTCAATTCCGTGGCCGCCACCTTCTTCCTGAGAAAAATCCTAAAGGAAAAGCCTCTCATCAAAGAGAAGAACATTTCGTTCCATTCTCCGTGGCCCATGATCCTGATCCATCTCGCGTTTCTGGCGCTTATCGTCGTCAATGCGCACCACCCGGTTTTTTTCATCGGTCTCCTTCTGTTTTTCCTCGGAGTTGCGACCGTCACCCGCGAATACCAAGACGAACTCCAAGTCCGATCGGCCCTTCTGGTGGCTTTTTTCCTTGGGGGACTCGTGGTTCTCGGTGGATTACAAAGCTGGTGGATCGACCCGCTGCTTAGAAAACTCGATGCGATGCCGCTTTTCTTTGGAGCAACGGCCCTTACCGCTATCACCGACAATGCAGCGCTGACCTATCTTGGATCGCGCGTCGAAGGGATTACGGATCTCTTTAAATACGCGCTCGTCAGTGGCGCCGTAGCCGGAGGCGGACTGACCGTCATCGCCAATGCTCCCAATCCGATCGGGTACTCCGTCCTTCAGCCCTACTTCGGCAAGGACGGAATTCGACCCGCAACGCTTTTGGTCTACGCTTTGCTTCCCACCGTCGTTGCGATCATTTGCCTCTGGTTCATCTGAGACTCAGCTCAATTTTTTCTGAAATGCGTAAGCGCGTCGGATCCAACCTTCGCGCTCATAGAATTTTTGTCCGAGCGTATTGCTCATGACCGCAGCGGAAATACAGATTCGATATCCTGTAGGGCCTCAAGTTCTTCGACGACAACAGACATCGATCGCCTCAGCGGTTCACGGTACTCATATCAGCGTAGCGCGCGCCCCTAGCTGCACCCTGAGGAAGAATGCGGTTAATACGCTCGAGATCAGAAGCGCTCAGCGAAACCTCGACGGCCTTGGCATTTTCTTCGAGGCGCGTGCGTTTTTTTGTCCCCGGAATCGGCACGATGTCCTCGCCTTGGGCCATCACCCAGGCCAACGCGAGTTGAGCGGGGGTCACACGCTTCTCGCTTGCCATGGACTCGATCTGTTTGACGAGTGCGATGTTTTTAAAAAAATTCTCGCCTTGGAAACGGGGTGCATGCCGGCGGTAGTCGGATTCGGGGATGTCTTCGGGTTTTTTGAATTCCCCCGTGAGAAAACCGCGACCCAAAGGGCTGTAAGGAACAAAACCGATTCCGAGTTCGCGCACGGTTCCGAGAATTTCTTCTTCGGGCTCACGCGACCACAGTGAGTATTCGCTTTGGAGGGCGCTAATGGGATGAACCTTGTGAGCGCGTCGAATCGTAGCCGGCGCCGCTTCGGAGAGGCCGAGATAACGGACCTTCCCCATCTTGACGAGCTCGGCCATCGCGCCCACAGTCTCCTCGATCGCGACGGTCGGGTCGACGCGATGTTGATAATAGAGGTCGATCACGTCGACGCCGAGGCGCTTCAACGAATCGTCGCAGCACTTGCGAACATATTCCGGACGACCGTTTACGCCGAGAAACTTTCCGTCTTCCGAGCGCATGTTTCCGAATTTCGTAGCAAGAACAACTTTATCGCGACGACCTTTGATAGCCTGCCCAACTAAAATTTCGTTTTTAAACGGACCATACATGTCGGCGGTATCGAGAAAGTTAATTCCCAGCTCAAGAGCGCGATGCAGAGTGGCGATGGACTCGGTTTCGTCACGGCCAGAATAGAACTCCGACATCCCCATGCAACCCAGTCCAAGACGAGAAACTTTAAGACCCTGTTTACCGAGAGAAACTTGCTTCATGATGGGCTCCGATAATAGTCCACGCCGGAAAAATAAGATAAGTTCCACAGATGAAATTTTCCTTGAGAGTTCTCGCCTTGGCGCTTCTTCTTTCTCCCCTTTCCTCCCGTGCTACCATCCAAGCCGGAAACGACGGCCTGGAATCCGTTTGGGGCGCCGAATACCGCAGTTTCCAGTCGAATCTCGTAACGCTTCGCTACGACATCACGCTTGAGCCGCTCGCGCGCCAGCTCTTCCCGCGCATCCACGCTCACTTGCAAAAGCTTCAGCAAGAAATGGGCTTCAAGCTCAATCGTCCCTTCCCCGTCTTTCTTCTGTCGCGCGCCTTCGGTAACGCATTTGTTGCCTTTCCCACGGTAGCCTCTCCTTCCTTTTCGGTGATTTCGCCCCGCCTCAGCGCCGTTGAACTCAGCTCGCCGACCTTCCTCTACGCCGGCGACGAAGAAGATTTTTTTGATAC
>JBDSDI010000297.1:0-8510 GCA_039920645.1 Bdellovibrionota bacterium
CCGTCCGCGCGAGCCACGCCATCAAGACGTTCGCGGTCGCGTTCTTCGTGCCGCTCTACTTCGCGTCGGTCGGCCTGAAGCTCGACCTCGTGCGAGCCTTCGACGTCCGCTTCTTCGTACTCTTTCCAGCCGATGACACTTTCTTCGACGAGCGCTTCACAGATGGGAGATTCAGCAAGGCCTTGAGAAACCTTTTCGACGAGTTCAGAAGAGCCGAAAACGAAACTTTGTCCCGTGCCCCCCATCGTGAAACTCGGACGCAGGATGAATGGAAAACCCACTTCGTTGGCGAAGTTTTCGCACTCTTCGACGCTGCGAATGATCATGGAACGAGGCGTATCGAGACCCATCGAAAGCACGAGTTCGCGGAAAGCGCGACGGTCTTCAGCAAGGTGGATCGCCTTGAGGTTCGCGCCGATGATTTGAATGCCCTCGAGCGCATTGGGAATCTGCGAAAGCGCGGTGATGAGATTGAGCGCGGTCTGTCCGCCCATCGTCGGCAGAATAGCATCGACGGATTCGCGGCGAATGATCTCGATCGCAGTCATGGGATCGACAGGTTCGATGTAAGTGCGATCGGCCATACCGGGATCGGTCATGATCGTCGCGGGATTAGAGTTCAGAAGGATAACGCGAAGACCTTCTTCGCGCAGTGCTTTGCAGGCCTGGGTGCCGGAGTAGTCGAACTCGCAGGCTTGTCCGATGATGATGGGACCGCTACCGAAAACCAGGACGTTCTTGAAAGGAAGATCTCGTTTTTTCGGTTCGGTGGGTTTCATCCCATCTCCTGTCTTAGAAAACTGGGGTTTCGGTGTAGATGTGTTTGGCGTCGATGTGCGAGTATTGGTGGGTCTTGAGTTTCATGATCGAGAGCTTGTGGATGAGTCTCAAGCGCTGTTTCTCGTCGAGATACTTAATCTGCTTGATCTGTTTTTTGATGAAAGGCTTCGAGGAGAGCGGGTGGAAGATGAACGACTCGCCGAAGACGTAACGGTCTCCTTGCGGAATAAGACGTCCTTCGAAAACATCGCCCTTCGAGAATCCTTCGCGGATCATTGAGTCTTCGATGATGTACTTCTCGGCCGTGACCATGTCTTTGACGTAGATATCATTGCCCTTGATCTTCAGGAACTCGAAGATCGAGTGAATGCTGCGAGTAATTCCCTCGAAGACGGATTTTTCTTCCTCCGTGACGGCCTTGCCTTCTTCATGGACGTACATCTTAACGGGACAAAGATCGAATTCATTCAGAGGTCGATCGAAAAGATACCAATCGAGGAACGCTTTCATCTGACCTTCGAAGAGGTCAGAACCTTCGGCGACTTTACCGGCGCGGTTGAAGAATTCTTCTTTCGCCGCCTTCACTTCATTGTAGAAGTTTCCTTCAGAATATTTCCTCAGAATTCTTTCTAGAGCATCTTCAACGCGCATCCGAACCCATCCTTGCTGCAAAGCTATCGATCATTCCCGCGGCGTCATAGGGACCGGGACCCGCCTCGGGATGGAATTGTACCGTTTCGCAACGAAGCGAAGGAAGCGACAGGCCTTCCACGCTTTCGTCGTCGCCGTGAATAAAGCTCACACGCGCCGTAGAAGGCAAGGTCGACGCATCGACCGCGAAGCCGTGGTTCTGGCTGGTGATCCAGGTGCGCACGGGTTTGCCCTTCTCATCAAGTTCCACCACGGGATGGTGGATGCCTCGATGTCCGAATTTCATTTTATAGGTTTTCGCGCCCACAGCGTGAGCCACAAGTTGATGACCGAGGCAGATCGCGAAGATCGGCATCCGTCCCATCACTTTTTTCAGCTCGGCGATGACATATGTGGCGGAGGCGGGATCTCCCGGGCCGTTAGAGAGCATGATGCCTTGAGCACCGGAGGCCAAAATATCTTCGGCCTTAGAGTTCGCCGGATAAACTTCGACGTCGAAGCCGTTGGCGGCGAGAAGGCGCAGCGTATTTTTCTTCACGCCAAAGTCCCACACCACGACTTTGCGCGAAGGACCGTTCCAGGTCTCGCGTGCGCGCATAGGCCAGTAGGCTTGAGGGTCGTCCTTGAAAAGGTAGGAGCTGCGGCAGCTCACGAGCGGAAGAAGGTCTTGGCCTTCCATCGAAGGAACTTTATCAACAAGGTAAGACCGCGCTTGCTCGGGAGTCATCGATGCGGTCTCGAAGACCAGGGCGCGCTGGGATCCTATTTCGCGCAAGAGCACGGTGAGTTCACGTGTATCCACGCCCTCAATGACATAACGACCTTCGGAAACGATCCAGTCCTTGAGAGACGCTTTCGCACGCCAGTTCGATGGAATCTGCTCGAGATGACGGCAGACGAGACCTTCGGCCCAGATTTTTTCGGACTCCATGTCCTCGCGCGTGAACCCGGTGTTGCCGACATGCGAGACGGTGTTGAGGACCAGTTGTCCGGCAAAGCTCGGATCGGTGAGGGATTCCTCGATTCCGCTCATGGCGGTACAGAAGACGAGTTCGGAGCCGCGTGGTTTGGAGAAATCTCCGTAACCTTTTGCCAAATAAGAAGCCCCACACTCAAGAAGGAGAGTTACGGGAGTGGAGTCTTGGGCGGCGCTCATTCTGCGAAGCAAAACTAAAGCCGAGTCCCCAAATCCTCAAGCACTTTCGCGCAAAAGATCGAAAAGGAGTCTCGCCCGAACTTTCATGCCGTGGGCGACCTGCTCGAGGATGAGGGATCTTTCGTAATCGAGAAGCTTCGTCTCTAACTCGACGCCCCAATTCACGGGCCCGGGATGCATGAGCCAAAGCCCCTTGCCCTTTTTAAGATGCTTCTCCGTGATTTGGTGCTTTTTTACGTAGTTTTCGAGATCGCGAGGATTCCAGGTCTGCCCCTCAGAAAGACGTTCTTTCTGAACTCGAAGAGAGATCACGCCCGTAGCGCCTTGGAGGCCCTTCTCGAGGTTATCGGTCCAGGTCTGTCCCCTGCCGAGAGTTTCCGGAGCCCATTCGGGCGGGCTCACAAAATGGAGGTCGATTCCAAGCATTTCGGCCATCGTCGACCACGAGCCCGCGACGCGCGAACGCTTGAGATCGCCGACCATCACCCAACGCTGCGATTTCAACTTTTCCCAAGAGCGGTCGGCAGTTTTATTCCAAATCGTAGCCAGATCGAGGAGAGCTTGCGTGGGATGCTCAAGCATTCCCGCACCCGCATTGATCACGGGCCCCTTCGTGAAACTCCTGAGCGCCTCGAGATCGACGTCGGCCGAAGCGCGAATGATGAACACCTCGCAGCCCATGGCGTGGAGGTTAAGCATCGTGTCCCAGAGAGTTTCGTCTTTAGACAGGGAGCTTTCTTTGGAGCCGAGCACCACCGTGCGACGCCCCAGGGCTTTCGCCGAAAGCTCGAAGCTGGTGCGCGTGCGCGTGGACGGCTCCATGAAAATCATCGCGACCGCGCTCGCCTGAGGCTCGGCCGGACAATTCGGAATCCCGTCGATGACGGCTTCTTGGACGAGCTTCTTGATTTGAGTGGAAGAGAGGTCACGAACGCTCAAGAGATGCTTGGGGCTCATGAGTCCGTTAAGTTAACGGCGCGCGCGGCCCAAGTCGAGCCGTCTCGATCAGAAAACGATCAGTCTTCAAGCTTGAGAATCGCGAGGAAGGCTTCCTGAGGAACTTCGACGCTGCCGAAGGACTTCATGCGCTTCTTACCCTCTTTTTGTTTCTCGAGAAGCTTACGCTTACGCGAGATGTCGCCGCCGTAGCACTTCGACAGAACGTTCTTACGAATCGCTTTGATCGTTTCGCGCGCGATGATCTTGCTGCCGATCGAAGCCTGCACGGGCACTTCGAACTGCTGCATGGGAATAACTTCTTTGAGCTTCTTGGTGAGATCGCGACCGCGTTCGTAAGACGTCTGGCGGTGAACGATCACGGAGAGCGCGTCGACGGGTTCGCCCGCGAGCATGATGTCGAGCTTCACGAGATCCGAAGGCTCCATACCGTCGAGTTCGTATTCGAAACTCGCGTAGCCTTTGGTGGATGACTTGAGGCGATCGTAGAAGTTGAAGACCATCTCACCGAGCGGCAGGCGATAAACGACCGCGCAACGTGTAGGCGTGATGTAGTCGAGACTCACTTGGGTGCCGCGCTTTTGCTCGCAGATCTTGATGACGTTGCCCATGTACTCGACCGGCGTGTAGATCGTGCCCTTGATGTAGGGCTCGTAGATCGACTCGATCAGATTCGGCGCGGGCATTTCGGAAGGGTTGTCGATGACGACTTCGCTCCCAGTGACAAGCTTCACGAGGTACTTCACGGTCGGCGCCGTGGTGATGATGTTCATGTTGTATTCGCGCTCGAGACGCTCTTGCACGATTTCCATATGCAAGAGTCCGAGGTAGCCGCAGCGGAAACCAAAGCCGAGCGCAGCGGAAGACTCGGGCTCGAAGATGAGCGCGGAATCGTTGAGGCAAAGTTTTTCGAGCGCTTCTTTGAGGTCGGCGTAATCTTTCGAGTCGACGGGGAAGATACCGGCGAAGACGACGGACTTCACGGGCTTGAAACCGGGAAGCGGTTCGGTCGCGGGAGTTGCGCGCTTATCGGTACCTTGGTCGGGCCAGTGCGTGAGCGTATCGCCGACGCGCGTTTCGCGAACGCTACGGATGCCCGAGACGAGGAAGACGACATCGCCGGGGCCGGCGTAGTCCAGGTCGAGCGCCTTGGGGGTGAAGCACCCGATGCGCGTGACCGTGAAGAATTTCTTGTCCATTTCGAACTCGGCGAGCGAGTTGAGGTGCATCAGCTGAATGCGCTCGCCCTTATGGAGTTCGCCTTCGACGATCCGCGCGAGCTGAACCACGCCCTGGTAGTTGTCGTACCAGCTGTCCATGATGAGTGCCCGGAGGGGCTTTGAAAATTCGTTTTGGGGAGCGGGCACGTTCTTCACGACAAGCTCGAGCGCTTCGTGAATTCCAATGCCTTCTTTGGCGCTCGTCGGAACCGCTTCCGAGGCATCGATGCCGATGACTTCTTCGATTTCGGAGCGCACGCGCTCGACGTCAGCCGAGGGAAGATCGATCTTGTTGATAACTGGCACGATCGCGAGGTTGTGATCCAGCGCCATGTAGACGTTAGCGAGCGTTTGGGCTTCGACGCCTTGAGTGGCGTCGACGACCAGAATCGCGCCTTCGCAGGCTGCGAGTGAGCGCGAGACTTCGTAGGTGAAGTCGACATGCCCGGGAGTATCGATGAGGTTCAGGACGTAATCCTGTCCGTCGTTCGAGCGGAATTTCAGACGTACCGTCTGCGCTTTGATCGTGATGCCGCGTTCGCGTTCGATCGAAAGCGAGTCCAGTATCTGCGCTTCCATCTCGCGCTTCTCGAGACCTTTACAGTGCTCGATGAAACGGTCGGCGAGCGTCGACTTGCCGTGGTCGATGTGGGCGATGATCGAAAAATTGCGGATGCGATCTACTGGAAAATTCATTGCTCTACTTTTGCTCGGTCTTGGAGTCGGGCGATCTTCTCCCGACTGCTGCGTCCTCGCCACCTAAATCTGCGAAAAGTGACGTTTGGCCGGGAAGCACGTGGGAATTTCTTTCGAGGATCGTGTCGATGCCCATGCGGATGTATTCGGCGATCGGCACGCGGGTACGGTTATGCAGCTCTTTGAGAGCCGTGACCTGTTCTTCGGTCAGATAAACCGTCGTAGAGATCTTTTTACGTGCCATACACCTAGGGTACCAGCTGTTAACACATAGCGACAAGGCTCCCAAGTGGTTTTTCTCAGATTTCGCTTAAAATACAAGAAGATGTTCAAACCCAAAGCTTCGGCTCTTCCCCTCATGTTCCTGCTTGGAATTCTCTGCTCCTGCAGCACCACTCTCGAAAAAACGGCGACGTCGCAGATTCCCACGGTCTCAAGCGAAGAAGCCGGCATCGAATTGATCTCGCCCGATGCGCGCACGCAGAATCCTCGGCAACGGAAGGTCTACCAACAGAACGGAGCCAAGAAAATTCTGGCGCGCGTGGAAAGCGATTTCAACGGTGACGGTCGCGTGGACTTTATTCAGTCCTACGATCCGAAGGGAGAATGGGTGCAAATGGAGAAGAGCGATCTCGACGGCGATGGTCGCTTCGACGTGACCTACATTTTCGTTTGGGACTCGGCACGCAAGGAAACGCGCGTCTCTGAACAGCAGTTCGACACGAACTACGACGGCAATATCGATCTGTGGAAAGAATTCGATTCACGCGGTCGCCTTACGCTGCGCAAACTCGATCGCAACTTCGACGGACGTGCGGACTACTGGGAGTCCTACGATAATGGCCAGGTCGTGCGCATCGAGCAAGACAACAACAACGACGGCAAACCGGACACGATTCCGACCCCGCGGACGACGCGCCGCTAAAGTCCGTTTTTCTGGACGGTTTTTCTCTCGATCTCCCTCTGTAATGGCCGCGCGCGCATGGCTCACGACTTGCTAAGGCGAAGTCATGCAAAATACTACCGAGATTATCGCCTCGCCCCCTACACGACGCCCTGTCTCCGCAACCCGTGAGCTAACGCAGGAAAATGCCTGGTTCTGGACCGGATCTCCCGCAATGAGAGAACTCCAAGCCGCCATTCGGATTGCAGCGAAACGCAGCATTCCGGTTCTCATTGTGGGCGAAACGGGTTCCGGCAAAGAGCTCGTCGCGTGTGACCTGCACAAAGCGCGACGCGATCACTTCTCGTGCTCAGTCGTAGAAGCACCCTTCGTGCCGGTCAACGTGAGCACGATTCCTGAAAACTTGGCGGAGTCGATCCTCTTCGGCCACGAGCGTGGCGCCTTCACCTCGGCCCGAGAACGCCAGCTCGGAAAGTTCGAGATCGCCAAACGCGGGACCCTCTTCTTGGACGAGATTCAAAATCTCGATCTCAACGTCCAGTGCAAATTGTTGCGAGTTCTTCAAAGCCGAGAAGTTGATCGTCTCGGATCCAAGCAGAGCGTCTCGGTCGATTGCCAAGTGGTCGCGGCGACGAACCTGCCACTCGAGATGCTCGTCGCTCAAGGTCGTTTCCGTAAGGATCTCTACTTCCGCCTGAACGTCTTCCCGCTCTATCTCCCGCCGCTCCGTCATCGCAAGACGGAATTCGCGCAGATCGTTAAAGCTTTTCTCGTAGAAAAGATTCCGCAGCACGGTCTCGTTCCCAAAGCGCTCTCACGCGAAGCCTTCGAGAAGCTCGAAGCCCATGAATGGCCGGGTAACTACCGGGAGCTCGAGCATGCACTCGTCTACGCCCACCTCAAGAGCGAAGACGAGATCCGCGTCGACGACTTGCCGCCCAGCCTCACGGGCAAGACGGAAGACTATTTAAAGCAGGGAGTCTGGCACTGAAATGGAACGATCAATCGGCGACTTTGCGAACGATGAAGTCCTTGGCCAGAGCACGACGACGAAGACGTTCACCCATCTTTCTGGCGTAGACGGGATTCGGATAAGAGCCCATCGCCACACGATGCCACTTCTCCCCGTTCTTGAAATTGATTTCTTGCGAGTATGCGTCGAGGAATCCCGCTTTACGCAGATTCTTGACCATAGAGGTCGACTCGTCCAAGGTTGCAAAGCTGGCGAGCTGAAGCGTATAGGATCCAGGAGCGGGGTCGAAGTCCTTCACGGAGCTTGGGCTTCTCTCAAAAAGACCACTGACCTGAGCGGGAGGGCCCGCTTTTTTCTCTGCAGCCTCGGCGGCCTGCAGTTTTGCAACCTTCTGAGAATCATCCACGCTCGGGTCTTCGGAAGCGGGACGGCGATTCCACTCGTTGTGTGTGCCTTGATGAGCCTCGTTATCGAGAATGGACTTCGGCGTGTCAGAAGCGTCGGAACTTTCAAGCACGACTTCGGTCAGAGCTTTTTCTTTAGAGTCGTGAAACGCCTTGCGAAGTTCTTCGCCCGCTCGCGCGACTTTTTGAGCAATTTTTACGGCGTGTTCTTCGGAGGCCGGAGCGCGTCCGTGTTCGGTTTCCGCTTCATGACTATGCGTTTCGTTCAGTGCGAGTTCAGAATGAGCACCTGAGAAACTCATTCCGACCCAAAGTCCGACGGAGAACATCAGTCCCGAAAGAAGAACCACAAGAATGAAAACCATTCCCGCTTCTTGCCGGGTCAGGTGAAGGTTCTTACGAAACGAACTCATATCTCTATTGTATCGGTTGAACCCTGCGAGTTTCCAGGATTTGCCAAATTATTGGCTAGAGGAGTGAAAATGAAAAAACCTAAGAATTCCAAGCATCCCAATCGTGGACAGGCGTTGAGTGAGTATCTCATTTTGACGGCGTTGATTGGTGTAGCGTCGATTTCCGTCGTTCAGATGCTCTCGAAGAACCTGCGCGCGAAGATGTCGCAAGTGAGCGAAGCCATTCGTGGCCACAAGAAAACCTACGAAGGCGAAGAGGCACTCGACAGACATTACAAAAGCTACGACCTCGGCGATTTCAACGACGGTATGACGGACAGCGGCTCGGACAAGGACTGAAACATGAATTCGCATCG
>JBDSDI010000298.1:0-13737 GCA_039920645.1 Bdellovibrionota bacterium
GCGATTCCGAAGTGAGACGCTGCGTTCAGATTCAGGAGAAACTTCTCGAGGCCGCCGCGCACATGAGCGGCGACCGTGCGCGCATCCTTTATTCGACCTGCACCTACACGCGCAACGAGAACGAAGATCGCGTGGAAAAATTCCTCGGCGATAATCCCGAATGGCGTCTTGCGCGCACGCAACGTCGCTGGCCACATAAGGACGGCGTCGCGGGCGGCTACTGGGCTCTCTTGGAAAAAGGCGAAGGTCCTTTTGCGAAACGCGACGAGGCGGATCTCGGCGAAGACGGCTTCGAAGCCAAACATGTCGTGCGCAATGGGCTCAGGACGTGGGACGGGCAAACGGACGCCTACGCGCTGGCGATGTCGCGTTCGGCGAAGCGTGGCGATCGCGCCGTCTTCCAGATCGAGGACGAAGCGCGCCTTAAGGCATTCCTTCGGGGCGAAGCTCTGGTGCTTCCCAATGATGCGCGCCCGAGCGAAGAGTGCGACGTCTATTGGGGCGATCGGTGCGTCGGTATCGGAAAACGGGTGCCCGGCCGCTTAAATAATTCGCTGCCGAAGACTCTGAAGTCGAGTTGATTCCGCGTGGCGGCACTTCTTTCACCTTCGGATAACTGAGCTCGAGATTTCTTGGGGCCGAGCTTGCGCCTCTTCGCATGCGCTCCTAGAGTGGAGGCGTGACCGAAACGCCGTACATTCTGGCCGCGCTGCCGCAACTCGAAGACGACGAATTCGCGCGCGCGGTGATCGTCGTTATTCAACACGACGAAGAAGGCGCTTTCGGCTTTCTTCTCAACAAACCTTTCGTGAATCAGGATGAAGTCGCGACCCAGCTCGTCGCCGAAATTCAGGACGCCGAAGGTTCCACTTTGCTCGAATTCGAGGAGCCTCTCTTCAAAGGCGGCCCCGTCAAAGAAGAAATGGTTTTCATGATGCACACCTCCGCCGAGCATGGCGACGAAGAGGGTGAGATCGTCGACGGCATCTGGATCACCGCCGACACTGAAGTCTTTCAGGATATTCTGACCCGTGAAGACGGCATTCCGCGCCACTCGTTCTTCTTAGGGTGTACCTCATGGGAAAAAGAACAGCTCGAAGACGAGATCCGCAACGGCGCGTGGATTATGATCCCCTTCGAAGCGAAACACTTGTTCCAAGTTCCTCCCGAAGATTCCGATCTCTGGTCCGAGGAAATGTGGAAAGACGTGCTGCGTTCAGCGGGTGTCGATCCACTCACGTTAATGACTCAAGGCCAGAACGACTTTGGGCCGAACTGAGCTTTCGCTCAGTGCGAGGTCGTCTTAGGAGTGCTCGAGGTTCTAGATGAGCAGGGCGCGTCGACGAGAGTCGTGCGTGCGGTGTCCATCGCTTTGATCTTGTCGGCTTGGCTCAGGCTGTCGGGAGCGATGACAGAGAGTTGGTAGTTAGCGGGGAAGCTTCCGCAGCGTTCTTCGTACTCGCTGCGGGTGGCGTCGTATCCCTTTTTGGAAGTGGTGTAGGCCGCGTCGGCTGCGGTTCCGTTTGCGGGAGTCGTGCCGCTCGTGTCCCAAGTCGCTTTTCTTTTTTCTCGTGCGGTCTGACGGTCTTTAACGGCTTGCGCGTCTTTGGCTTTCTTGTTCTTGTTGGCGCGGAAGAGAAGGTAGGCGATCAAGGCGACGACCGCCACGATAGCGATCGCGATTCCGATTTTGGTGCCGTTCGAGAGACCTTTCTTGACCGGCGCGTCGCCGCGAGGAGGAAGAGCGTCGGGAACAACTTTCACGTCGCTGAGATCGACTTCGGCGTGCGCCTTCTCAATGAACAGACTCCAGAGGAAGCTTGTGAGGGTGGTGCGTGCGTCGTTGCTGAGATTGGCTTGGAACTGTGAATAGAATTCTTCGAAGTTCATGCCGTCGCGCACGATGATTTCTTTTTTACCGAAACGGAAGATGCCGGCTTTGGCGTCGATGATCTTCAGTTCCGGGATTTCGTCGGCCGGCTTGCCGAAGCGGATCGTTGATCCTTGAACAGTGATGGAGGGTAGCGTGCTTGTATCCAGACGACTGAGGACGCTGACAATGCCTGCCATGTCGGGATCCGAGAGGCCTTCGTTAACGAAATCTGCGACGTCTCGTCCTTCGTGCGTGCTTTGAGCGAGGCGAATACCGGATTTGATCTGGTCCACGATGCGTGTCGTGTCCTGTTGCTGAGGGAGATCGGCGAGGGCCTCTCGGGGCATGAGCGTTCCCATGCTGAAAGCGGCAAGAGTGATCGTGCACGTGACGCGAGTCCATGGCTTGATTTGCGACATTTTGAATTTCCCCCCGGAAATGCTGGAGCTCTCGAAACGACGTGAGAGGAGCTCCGAGCTTAAGGTAGCAAGCCCCGATCCAAGTCGGAATTCCCGCTACTTAAAGGGGAACCGCCTTCCTAAAGCGTCGATTGTCTTCGAGGTCTGTCTATGAGATCGACAGGGTCATTTCCAAAAAAGTGTTCTAAAAGAGGCTCATGTCCATTTCCGATAAAGACCGTCCTTCCACCTGGAAGCCCTATAAGGATGGACTGTGCCGCGACTGCAATGCGGGCTGCTGTACAATGCCCGTGGAAGTGAAGGCCGAAGATCTCTGGCGCCTGGAGCTGATCGACGAGGACGAGGTCAGGGGATCTCCGAAGAAGATCTTCAAGCGACTCGCGCGTGAGGGCATCCTGAAATCTTTTCGGGCTTCCACCGGGCTGTTCATGCTCGTTCAGAAGAGTAACGACGACTGTATTTTCTTGGGCGCAGATCGCCTGTGCACAGTTTACGAAAAACGCCCCGGAGTCTGTCGCGAATTTCCTAAAATCGGACCACGCCCGGGCTACTGCCCTGCGACCCGCCGCACGCCTTAGAGCGTCTCGCAACCGTGAACGGTTTCACTCGAATCGAGAATCTCGATCGTGACGTGATGATGCGCGAGATTTCCGAGCGCTTTGGAGATCTCCCGTCGAAGTGTCGAAGCGTCGGACGCGGGTGATTTGCGACGCACCGAAAGCGTGACGATGATCTGCGATCCGTCCGTGCTCCACACATGGAAGTCTTCGACGGAGGCGACGTCAGCGACGTCGAGAATGGTGGATCTCACCGCGACGAGGTCGACGTCCGATGGAACGGTTTGAAGGAAGACGAGCGAGGTTTCGCGGATACGCTTGATGGCACCCCAAAGAATGTAAACCGAGATCGCGAGCGAGAGCGCCGGATCGAGCCAGGGCGCGTTGACAAAGATCATCACGATGGATGCGATAAGAACCGCGACCCAACCGAGTACGTCTTCGAGCAGATGCAGTGAAATGGCCTTCTCGTTGTGCGAGTGTCCGCGATGGGTGACCTTGAAAGCGAAGCCGTTCACGAGAATGCCAACGATTGCGAGGATCATCATGCCACCGGCCTTTACCGGTTCGGGATGAAGGATTCGATCGAAAGCGCGCCATGCCACTACGATCGATCCGCAGACGAGCACCGTGCTCGTGATCAGAGCCGACAGCAATGAATAGCGACGGTAGCCGTAGGAATGAGTCCGGTCCGCTTTCTTTCCAGAGAATTTCTCGAGATACCAGGCGAGACCCAATGCAGACGCGTCGCCGAAATCATGAAGAGCATCGGAGAGGATCGCGATGCTGTTGGTGTAGAGCCCGCCGATCACTTCGACGATCGCGAACGAGAGGTTCAAGAAAAAGGCGAGAGCGAGTCCCTTGCCGACGTCTCCGTGGGAAGAATGGTTATGGTCGCAGCCGTGGGGTTGTCCGTGATGATCATGGCCCATGCCCGCCACCTTATCAGGCGAGTAGCGAAGCGACTACGGGGCTTGTCGAGCGCGGGCTCGGGTTTTGAAATGAGTTCGTGCGCTAGAATCAACGCTTGGAAATGAAGTAAGAAAGTGTTTGCTCAGAAGCTCTTTGAAATCGGTGGCACCCTGGGATTTGTTCCTTGCCAAAATAAATTCGCCTCCATTTTCAATTTGGGGCAAAGTTTCGGGCCATTGGGGCGGAGCTAACCATCAGCCTCCTGGCCTCTGGGTGGATATGGTGGGTATTTTCGCTGTCTCTTCGAATGTATGTGGCTCGCACATATTAAGGGACTATGACTTGCCTGTATCCATTTGAGCGATTCTCGCTCGTATCTCAAAACCCGTTCTCAACGTGGAAAAGCTTTTATGCCGACTCTTCCCGCTCCCAATCTTCCGTCCAAATCCATCATGGTTATCGACGATAATTTCGACATGCTGCATCTGGGCCGCGTCGTTCTCGAAATGGAAGGTTTCAGGGTCATCACCGCATCGAGCGGGACGCAGGCGCTCGATATTCTCTCCAAAATCCAGGAACCCAATCTCGTTCTTCTCGACATGAAAATGTCGGACATGAGCGGACACGAATTTTTGAAGCGTCTCGAAATTCAGGCCCCTACGATTTTGGACGGGATGCCCGTCGTCTTCTACTCGGGAATGGAAAGCGTTCCAGACTCGAGGGCATCAGGCTTCATTCGCAAGGCCGGCGACATCAAATCCTTCATCGCGTCGGTTCACGGCTTTATCGGCCGCGCTTCGCCGATCGAAGCTCTGTCTAATCTGGCGCTTGAGTAGCGAGATTCGAAAATACCATGTCCATGTCGTTGTATCAATTTCTTCTAGATAAACGTGATCAGATCATCTCCGCCAGCGAAGAAAGAACAGTCGCGCTCGCGGCGCTTCGCCCGAACTCCACGCAACTGCGCAGCGGACTTCCGATTTTTTTCGATCAGCTGGTCGATGTCTTGAAAAAACAACTTAGCAGCGTCGGTACGCAGGACGAATGCGAAATTTCGGATTCTGCAGGCGCGCACGGCAAGGAGCTGCTGCGTTTAGGCTACACGCTCACCCACGTGGTTCATTCTTACGGAGCCATGTGCCAGGCCATCACGGAGGTCGCGAGCCAGACCAAAGCTACCGTGACGGCTCTCGAATTCCACCTGCTCAATCGCTGTCTGGACATCGCGATCGCGGGCGCCGTGACGGAGTTCGAGTCGCTGCGTTCCCTGGAAAACAAGAATCGCGAGGTGGTGCACCTCGGCGCCATCGCTCATGAACTGCGCAACGCTCTTAATCGCGCACGTATTTCTTTCCAGATGCTCTCCAAAGGAATTGTCGGACTCGGTGGCAGTACGAGTAAGGTTCTGGAACGGAGCCTCGACGACATGGACGTTCTTATCAATCGGTCCTTGTCGGAAGTACGGCTCCGGGTCGACAGCGAAATCAACGAAGAATACTTCACGATCATTGAGATTGTGAGCCAACTGGTAGTCACGGCGGAGATCGAGGCGGGTCATCGCCAGCAGACGATCACTGTGGAAGTCGATCCCGAGATCGGCGTCATTACCGATCGTCATCTCATTATCGGAGCGATCGGAAATCTGCTTCAGAACGCGCTGAAGTTCACGAAGCTCAAAGGAAATATCTGGATCGTCGGTAAAAGAGTGGGCGATGAGATCGCGATTGAAGTTCGTGATCAGTGCGGCGGGATTCCTCCGAGTAAGATCGGCGGACTCTTCAAGCCTTTCGTGCAGCAGGACACCGACCGTAGCGGCTTGGGTCTCGGCTTACTGATTTCCAAGCAGGCCATCGAAAAATGCGGCGGCACGCTTAGCGTCCATAACAGCGCCAACGGATGCGTCTTTACCGCGAAACTGCCCGCGCGCGAAGCTCCATCGGAGCCGAAACCAGGTCCTGTCGTTTGAGGAACCGCAGCTGCTCGAAGAAGGGAATATCTAAATGACGAACATTGAAGCACCACTTAGAAGCTCGGCTGAAGCAGAGGCCCGCGAAAAAACAGACCTCAGCCTAGAAGGCGAACGCAGTAAGGTTGACGAGTCTCTCATTGAAGAGAAAAAAGCGATTGAAAATTTTGCAGCCAGCAAACTTGAGATTGATCGAAATCGGGCCGACAAAGCCGTGGATTCCAGCCGAGAGAAGTCCGACAAGGACCAAATTAGAGAACGTGAGCTTCGCGATCTCGGCCAAACAGGACTCAAAAGCGCCCAATGGGAAGAAATAGCCGCCGAACGTCATCAGACCGATCAACGTCTTCAGGCCGAACGCGCGCGCGCCGACGAAGCTCAGCAAAAGGTTCGGACCGAAAGCGATGCGGCGGCGGCTAAAGAACGCGAACGCTTGAATCTTTTGGCTGAGACTTTCTTGTCTCTAGAACGTCGTACGACTGACGCCGACCTTTTAGAAGAAAGAAATCAGGCAGACCGGGAGCGGTTCCTTGCGGATGAGAGCTTCAAAGACGAATCCGGTTCTCATAGTCTCACCCGAAATTTTATGGCGATTGTTAGCCATGATTTGAAGAATCCACTGAATTCTATCTCCATGGCCGCGGATTTGTTGCTGATGGATGCGACATCTCCCAAGATGGATCCTCAAAAAGCCATTCAGTACGCCACTTCCATCAAACGCAACGCTGCCGTGATGGATCGCCTCATTACGGATCTCCTGGATATCGAGCGGATTGCGGCGGGCAAAGTCGAAATGAAAAAATCCAAGCAGGATGTGGTCAACCTCCTTGAAGAATGCCTAGAGATATTTGATCTCGCTGCCTCCAAAAGATCGATCACGCTCAGTATCGATTCCTCAACTTTTGATCCCCTACTTGCAAATATCGATGGAGAACGCATTGGCCAAGTGCTGTCGAATCTCGTCGGAAACGCGCTTAAATTTACGCCGGAGGGAGGCTCCATCACTCTCGAAGCGCACCGCAACGGATCGCAGATTGAGGTCTGTGTTTCGGATACTGGAAAAGGAATCCTGGTTGCCGAACAAAGCCGTATCTTTGAAAAATTTTCTCAACTTGGAACTTTGAGTCGTCAAGGTTTAGGGCTCGGCCTTCACATTTCCAAATGGATCATTGAGGCACACGAAGGAAAAATCTGGGTGAAATCTGAACCCGGTAAAGGAAGCACTTTCACGTTCTCCCTGCCTTGCGATTGACCGTCATGCCGAATTCTATTTTCACCCTCGTCTACACCAGTAAGTCTCGTAAAAAGATCGACCAAGAGCTTCTCACGCAGCTCTTAAAGGTCGCTCGAACGAACAACGCTCGCGACGATATCACGGGTTTTTTGACCGTTCGGGGCGAGTATTTCGCACAACTCCTCGAAGGACCCGAAGATAAAGTTCGCGCCTGTTACGAAAGAATTGCCGCCGATCGCCGCCATACTCAGATCGTTTTGCAGGGAGAGTCGCATAGCGAGACCCGTATCATGGCGAGTTGGAACATGGCACTCGTTGAAACTCCTCACGCCGATCACAGCGGTGAACAGTTAATAGACCTTTTTGAATTAGGCCGAGCCGGTGGACGCTATGCCGACTCGACGTCTCTTCACGATATGCTGCGCGTGTTTTCGCGAGAAGCCCAAATTCTTGAAATTTGAACGCGTGATCCTGCCGGGATGCATGTGAGCAAGATCTTTGGTACGCGATGGCGTCCGTTCTCTCCTTAACGAAAATATTACAAAGCTCCAAGACCTCGGACTGAGTTGGGTTTCGGGTTTCCAACTTGGGGACGCCCTGTTGCGCCAGCGACCGGCGTCGCAATTCGCTACAATGGAAGTGCAGGAGATCATTATGGCATGTGGTACGTTTGTGGGGACCTCTCGCTTTGTCAGCCAACAGCTCCGTTGGACAGCGTTGATTTTGGTTGTGTCATTCAGCTTCGGCTGCAACAAAGTCGACACCAGCGCCTCCGACTCGAAGCGCCCACCTTTGGAAAGCACGCCTGAGACGCCCGAGCGTCCGCTTCCCCTGCTTGCGATCACTCCTTCATCCACCGCCATCAATGCCGCCAATGAAGCGTCCTACGCCGTTTCGGGAACCTGTACCGACGAAGGCACCGTCACCCTGAGCCAAGCCTCGAGCGTCCTAGGAAGCGCGAACTGCTCTTCCGGTGTTTGGAGCGCCGTTCTCAACCTTTCGTCGCTGGGCCAAGGAAGTCTGAGTCTCGAGGCCGACCTCGTGAACCAAGCGGGTGACGCATCTCTGCAGGCGAGCGAGACCTTCTTCCGGGATTCGCTGCCGCCAGCACTCGCCATCACACAACCCGCATCGGGTTCCCTGATTTCGCCGTATACATCCTTCAGTGTTACAGGAAGCTGCGAAAGTGGAGCCCCTCTGAGTTTCCTTTACGGAGCCGAAGTTTCCGGCGAAGCGAGCGTCGATTGTATCGGCGGAAATTTTTCTATTACCTTGAATGCCGCCGCGGATTCGTCGTCGTCTTACACTGTTTCGCAGGTCGACGGTTTCGGCAATATGACGAGTCTCAATCGCATCGTCGTGATTCACGCCCTACCTAATTGGTGGGGAGGGCCTTGGCTCGGGGCTTCGCTGAGCTCGTCGACGACGGAGTCTCCCGACATCTATTTCGATTCTACCTCGACGGACGCTACCGATTCGGTGCAAGTCCAGTACGCACTCGGTTCGAGCGGCACGGGGACTGGCGTTGACGACATCGTGGCTTGGAGCGACGTTCCTTCTTCTAATCCGTTTCGAGTGAGCGGCCTGAGTCTGAGTTCCGCGACTTACCATTTGTCGATGCGGGTTGTTGACAGCAGCGGCTACGCTTCCCAAGCGTCGACGTCTGACTGGGACGTCGATCTCACTCCACCCGTAGTCACGATTCAAACGCCGAGCGCAGGCGAATCTTTCGGTATCGATGACACGATCACTCTTTCGGGCAGCTGCGAAGCTTCGGAGACTGTTTCGTTTTCTTACACCAATCTCAATGGGCCAAGCGCCGTCAGCTGCGACAACTCATCCTTCTCTGTTCAGCTCGAGGCCAAGGGCGCCGCGTGTTCGGTTAGTGTCTCGGAATCGGATCAGGTCGGCAATATCGGTACGGCGAGTGTTTCCTTCGTCTTTAACAATGCCGGCATCGAGCCCTTCAACGTCGCCTCGGGCTTCGACGGCAAGGTCGATAGTCTAAACGTCCTTCCCGATGGCAAGATCGTCGTTTCCGGTTGGTTCTCCAACTATCGCTCGACCCACGTGAGGAACGTGGCTCGTCTCAACGCCGACGGCACTTACGATTCGAGCTTTAATCCTCACGATAATCTGAATTGCTACGGCTACGGCACCGCAACCGACCCGGTCTCGTCCAAAATCTATCTGGCTGGCTGCGGCCCGTACTTCCAACGTCTCAACGCTGACGGTAGTGTGGACAGTAGTTATCCCATCGCTAGCGATCCTTATACAGTCAACGCCGTGACGTGGGACGCCGATCTCGGAATGGTCTACGTGGGCGGTTCCTTCGATACCTATCGCGGCGTCGCTTCGAAACGACTGGCGAGAATCTCTCCCAATGGAAGCGTCGATGCGAACTTCGTTGTGGGGAGCAATTTTCCCAGCGGCTCTTCGGTGGCCCGCATCCTTCTCGATAAATCCCGCTCGAAGGTTTACGTCGGCGGTTCATTCGCGACTTACGGCGGCGCGAGCTCTGTCAATCTCGTGCGTCTTAACGAAAGCGGCACCCGCGACAGCAGCTTCGACATCGGAACGGGTTTCGTCGGAGGCGTAAGAGCGCTCGCGATGAATCCGGCCCTCGACCGTCTCTACGTTGCCGGTTCCTTCAACAAACTCAACGGACAAAACGTCAAAGCGCTCGTGAGACTCAACCTCGACGGAAGCCCGGACACTACCTTCACGCTCCCTTCGGACTTCGGAAGCATCTTTAGCTACATCACCCAGATCGCGGTGCAGCCGGTCGCAGGCAAAATCCTTGTCGTCGGTTCCTATTACAGTGGTTCGACGAACAACTACAACATTCGCCTTCTCAACGAAGACGGTTCCTACGACACCGCTTTCAATTTTGGCAGCGGATTTTCGGGCAATATCTCGGACGCGGCTTTCGACCCCTCTGGCAGCAGTGTCATCGTAACGGGTGCTTTCAAGGCCTATAAGGGCGTAGGCGTAAACTCGATCGCGCGCATCGATCTCTCTGGAAATCTTGTCACGAGTTTCAACTCGGGTTCGGGCTCTGACTCCGTCACGCGTATCCGCAAGAACTTAGCGGGCACGCACTTCTATCTGCAATCGGGGAACGGATTCCGAAACGGAGTCGCCGTTAGAAGTCTCCATCGTATCGCACTCGATGGTAGTGTGGACACCGCTTTCGATCTGGGAGCGGGATTCCGGATCTGGTATTCGGCCTGGTATCCAGGCACTGTGCAAAGTTTCCTCGAAGATCCCTCGGACAACGGGCTTTACGTTGTCGGAAACTTTGACGAGATCGGCGGCGTCGCTCGCAAGAACATCATGAAAGTGGATTCGTCGGGCGCGGTGCTGACGTCCTTTAATCCCGGCACCGGACTTAATGGAACGGCTCAAGCTCTGGCCCGCGATCCCGTTTCCGGTAAGATCTACGTCGGAGGCGGATTCACCAGCTACCGTAGTACTTCCTCGCCAGGCATCGTAAGAATCAACACCGACGGCACTCTCGACTCGAGTTTCGTCGTCGGCACTGGTTTCAAGGAAGGCTCGGGAAACGGTTACGTCTACCGCATCGTCGTGGATCCTCACACCGCCAAGGTCTACGTCGCGGGTTCCTTCAATAGCTACAAGGGAGCCACGGCGGCTCGCCTCGTCCGGCTCAATACCGATGGCAGTCTCGATTCGAGTTTCGACGCGGGACTTTCGCCGGGCTTCGGCTACGTCTCCACTCTCGTCTACGATTCAGTCCACGATAAGATTCTCGCCGGCGGCTACGTGAACAACACGGCGGGAGATTCGCGTTACTTCATCCGACTCAATCTCGACGGAACTTGGGATTCCTCATTCGCGAATCCTGCCCTTAATTCCATCGTCTACGACGTGGCGATCGACGAGTCGCTGGGCCGCATTGTGCTGGGTGGTCTCTCCTCCGGCGCCAACGCCCTTCTCGTGTTGAAACTCGACACCGGTCTCGAGGACCCCTCCTATTTCAAAGACCAAAGCTCTTCTAATCTCGGCAACGGCGGCTTGACGAGCGTCGGCAATGGCTCTGTGCAGGCCGTCTTCGTCGACCCAAGCACGAGCAAGATTTACATCGGCGGTTCTTTCGGATCCTACAAAGGCGTCACGACGAACGGATTCCTGCGCGTTAGACCCAACGGCCGAGTGGAGTAAGCGCTCCTCTGTCGACTCGAAATGATTTGATTTGGTGCCCGAGAGAGGACTTGAACCTCCACCCCGTTTCCAGGACAGGCTTCTGAGACCTGCGTGTCTACCAATTCCACCACCCGGGCTTGAGTGAGAAACCTGATTTAGAGAAGAATCGGAATTAGGTCAATCTTTGACGACGCTTTTCACGGCGTTCATGAGGGAAGGCAGGTCGCAAGGCTTGCGAAGAAAGGTCTGAGCGCCGACTTCTTTGGCTTGGCGATCGGTCCAGTCGCGGCCCGATACGATCACGACCTGAAGGCCTTCGAGTGAGGGCAGAGCACGGATCGATTTGATAAAAGTTTCGATCGGCATCTCGAGGCTCAGGTCCACCAGGGCGGCTTTGAGGTCGGGATGATGGGCGGCATCGGCCAGAGCCGAGGTGGCCGTGCTATGAACGACCGGGACGTAGCCTTTCATCTTGAGAACAGTCGCGAGGAAGAGCTGCGTATCCGGATGGTCTTCCACAATCAGGATTTTGGAACCGCTCATGGTCCTAGATCATTCCAGAAAACGACTTGAATCAAGCGCTTTGCTGAGAATCCACGACGCGCTTGAGTTCTTCTTGATGCGAATCTTTTGATGAAAGCGCGCTTGATATTCAGTCCTGCGTGACGACCCACTCCGCGAGCACGAGAAGTGTTGCTGCTTGAGGCCGTGAATCTCGCTTTACAGCGCGCGTCAAAGCGCTTAAATCCACAAAAATTAAACGTTTGTTTTAATCACCGAGGGTTTGCTGAATGTCTCCTGCGTCAATTTCGGTCCGGCGTCCTATCTTCATTGCCAGTATCGTCATCCTTCTTTTGGCTTTGGGTTGGCTCTCGCTTAAGAAATTGCCCATCGATCTTTACCCCGACGTGACCTTCCCGACGGTCATGGTTCAAACAACCTACGGCGGCGCAGGCCCTCAAGAAGTCGAGTCCGGTATTTCCGAAATCCTCGAGGACGAAGTGAGTTCGATCTCGGGCGTGAAGAAAGTCTCGTCGCAGAACATGGAAGGCATCTCGATCGTCATGGTCGAGTTCGACCTGAAGCAGAACTTAAATTTCGCCGAGCAGCAGGTGCGCGCGAAAGTCACAAATGCGATGCGCTTGCTTCCCGACGACGTCGACGCTCCCGTTATCCGCCAGATCAGTCCTTCGGACGCGCCGATCATGACGATCGCACTGCGGTCGACGCTTCCGGACGCCGTGCTCTACGACCTCGCCAAAGAAAACATTACTCCCCGTTTCGAGCAGATCCCGCAGATGGGTCAGGTCCAAATCCTCGGTGGACGTAAACGTGAAATTCACGTCGATCTCGACCGCGATCGCCTCATCGCAACCAACGTTCCCGCGACGGTCGTTTCCGCTTCGCTCCAGTCGGGTGGCCGCAATATTCCTGCCGGTAAAACCAACCGTGCCGATCAGGAAATCACTTACCGCACCGTCGCCGAATATAAAACTCTCCAAGACATCACCCAAACGGTGCTGCGCCTGGCGAACATCTCCAACCCCGTCACGATTCTTCAGCTCGGAAATATCCAAGACACCCTTCAAGACGAAGTCTCGCGTACGCGCGTGAACGGCCAGAAGGCGCTCACGTTCAACGTCTATCGCCAGTCCGGTGCCAACTCCGTCCAGGTCGCCGACAACACGCGTGCGATGATGGAAAAAGTGAACGCGGAACTGAAGGCGGCCGGAACGCCCGCCGAGATGCAGGTCATCTTTGACCTCTCGAAGCGTATTCGTGACAACGTCGACGACGTTTACGAGTCGATCATCATCGGCGTGATCCTGACCATCATCGTGGTCTATTTTTTCCTTGGAAGTTTCAAGTCCACACTCATCACGGGCTTCGCGCTGCCGAATTCGCTGCTGGGCGCGTGCATTCTTATGCTCGCGTTTTCCTTCTCGATCAACATCATGAGTCTCTTGGCCATGAGTCTCGTTGTCGGTCTCCTGGTCGATGATGCGATTGTCGTCCGGGAAAATATTTTCCGAAAACTTGAGGCGGGTATGAGTCCCAAGAAAGCGGCCGTCGTCGGCACGGACGAGGTGACGCTCGCCGTCTTTGCAACGACGCTCACGATTCTGGCGGTCTTCGGTCCGATCGGTAACCTTGAAGGCATCGTCGGGCAGTTCTTCAAACAGTTCGGACTCACGGTCTGTTTCGCGATGATTGTTTCGCTCTTCGATGGACTTTTCGTGGCGCCCGCAATGTCGGCCTATGTCGGCGGCGCTCCTTCGCATGAAGCACCCAAGACCGCATTCGGGCGCTGGAACAAAAAGGTTCTCAAGAGCTTCGACCGTTTTCAAAGTCGCCTCGAAAAACTTTACGTCCAGCTTCTGCACTCGACCTTGCGTCGTCCTTGGATCACCCTGGTTACAGCCGTGGGCGTGTTTATCGGCTCGATTTTTATCGCGAAGATGGTTCCCTTCACGTTCATCTCTCCCGCGGATAACGGAGAGTTTTACGTGCGGTTCGAGCTTCCTCCCGGAGCCAATCTCGACGCGACGGACCGGGTTTCGCAGCGCATGGAAACCATCCTCAAGAAAGATACGCAGATCAAGGACATC
>JBDSDI010000299.1:0-8332 GCA_039920645.1 Bdellovibrionota bacterium
CTAATTCGATATCCCCATTCAGCGACATTTCGAGTTCATCTCCCGCGGAGTCGGCGACAATCTTGATTCGCTTAGCCGTGTTCGACCATACTCTTGAGTGATGATCAGAATCCAGGCTACCTTTAACCGCTAAATTAAAGTGCGACCCGACTTGTCTCAGTTCCCACGCTGGAGTGGAGCTCGTATATCCTTCAACATAAGCATTTCCGGTGTATTGGGGGTCGCTCGAGATAGAGGACGACGCACTTGATGAAAAACCTTTAAAATATAAGTTATTTTTAAAGAATGAATCACGAGTGACGCTACATCCATTCTCCGGAATTGAAGCGCATACCTGCCTGGAAGCTGGCACCGGGGGAGTTGCTGCTACCGAAGCAACGGACCGAGAAGCCGCCGATGTGGAAGCATGGCTCTTCGAAGTAGAGGACGTGGTAGCCATCCCTCTAGGCATCGTTGACGAATCGTGAGTCGGTTTCAAACGAGTCGAGGATTTCGATTTGCTAAGCGATGTCGATCTCATAATCGATGCCTTACGCGGACGAGCTATCACTGCCACAAGGGGGCGCCGAGCAAGGGTGGAAGCAGAAGTATTTGCATTAACTTTAGCAAGATTATCGGACTCGGATTTCAAGGAATTCTGCTCCGCCTCAGAACTCTCGCTCTTTGGTTGCTGGCAAACGTCATAGACCGAAAAACATGATGAAGGGATCAAAGATTGCGGTGCGGACTTCAAAACGGCAAGGATGTCTGGACTTAACTCAGCCTCGAAACCTGCAACGCAACTGCGAAGTTCCGGGAGTTCCTCGCAGCTTTTAAGGTTCAAAAAAGCGGGACATCTTTTGATCAAACCCGTTTTCGACTCTGTACCGATATATATGGATTTGACCTTCGGATCGGGATTTGCCAGCGCCCAAATGTAAAGGGAGGAGTGACAGGCTTTTATCGACTCGAGACTTTCCGTGGCAAGTCTTGCTGAAGCAATAGGTGATAACCCCTGTATCGCGAACACGAGGGGTGTAAAAACTAGAAAAGGCAGGCTCCTAAAAATACCCATCCCTCTAATTATGCCACGCGTGTACCCTGGAAAATGTGAATTTCATATAAATTATATAAGGTGATCGCGGCCTGGATCATTCGTTTTCCGGAACACGTACAAGAACTTAAACATTCTGGCAATGTGTGACTGATGAATTTAAGAAACCACAAGCTGGAACGGCGACTAGACGAAGCCAGCTGGGCCTACTTCGATGTCACGTAGACGACTTACTTCGTCATTAAGCCCTGTTTTTCCAATTCGAGTTTGAATTTTTGCATGTCGATCGGCTTATCGACGAAGGCGATTCCTCGGGAATTGAGAATGGTCTTAAAATGGGTGTCGATGAAACCCGAAAGCATGATGACTGGCGTTTTGGAATTGAGGCTCGGCTTGGTGCGCAGATTGACGATGAGATCGGTACCGGTCATGAGAGGCATCTTGTGATCGGTCACGATAAGATCAAAACGCCGCGCTTTGCAGATCTTGAATGCCTCGACGCCGTTGGGGGCTGTCTGCACGACGCAGTTCGGGAAAACATCAGAAACGATATGTCCGACGAATTCCAGAATGCCTTCCTCATCATCGACCAAAAGGATTTGACGACCTGTCATTTTAAGCGACCTCCTGGTTGCCGCTCTGGAGCGGAATCTCGATCACGAACTTGGTATGCGGTGAGGAATCATCAACAAAAAGATTTCCGTCATGTTGTTTGATAACGGTTCGGCAAATGCTCAAGCCCAGTCCCGTTCCGTCGCCCGGCGGTTTAGAGGTAAAGAAGGGTTCGAAGATTTTTTCCTTTACGGCGGTGCTGATTCCGAGACCGCAGTCTTCGACCGAGAGCCGCACCTTGTGCTGATCGAGTTTGAGTTCCAGCTCGACCTTAATCCATTTGTCAGAAAAATCTTTGATCGCGTAGGATGAATTGTTCAAGAGATTGACGAGAACCTGGGAAATCGCCACGGATTGCCCCCTAATTTTTATGGGCTCGTCAAGTCCCACAAGCTGAACATCAATGTCCTGAGTCCGCAGGTTGCTCTCCACGAAGGCAAGGGATTCCCGCACCATCGCGACCAAATCGAAGACTTCGAAAGGATCGCTCGATCCATCGCGAGAGAATTTTTTTACACCGAGGACGATTTGGGCAATACGTTCGATCGTGCTTCCCATTTTCTCGATCTGCGGAAGGTACTCGGAGCCTTGCGCTCCCAGCGATCGCAATTTCTTTTCGAAGATGTAAACCGTTCCCTGCAGGATCGTGAGGGGATTATTGATTTCATGAGCAATGCCGCCCGCCATTTCGCCGAGCGAAGCAAACTTTGCCGTCTGGAAAAGTTTTTCGCGTTCGATATCGAGAAGCTTGGCCTGGTACACCACCGTCCGGGAAAGTTCCTCAAGCCTCAGGAGATATCGCATCCGGTCGCGCAGACCCACGTAGCCGACCCCGCTGAACGTGACATAGGTAATAAGCATAACCGGCACGGGGAACACGGAATCTGTCCACGCATAAGCAAAATTGATCACAGCGAGAAACCCGAGCATGAAAACATTGTAGAAAATAAAGACGCGAGGGCGGTCGAGCAAGATGCCCATAATAAAAAATGTGACGAGATTTGCGATCGAGAAACTCAAATCGTTTTTGGCCACCGTGCTCATCACTGTCGTATGGAGAGTGATCAGAATCGCGCTCGTGCAGACCAGGGCATATTGGCGATCAAGAGAAGTTTTGCTGCCATACTTACGCAAGCAGTAAGCGGCAAACATTAACCAGAGGGTATTGAGTACGCGGAAACCTTCGAAGGTTTGGGCATGGGGTGCTAAAAAATAATATACAACGCCCCAACTGGGGTACACAAAGATCGCTACGAAATGCATCATGAAAAAGCGATGGCTCGATACACGAAGCTTTTCAGTTTCGCTCAGTTCCTCAAGTTTTTCGATACTTGGGGTCTGGAGATCAGGCGTCGCGAGGCTATCCACATCGCCAGTATAACCGCTAAGGTTAAAAAAAGGATGTTCGGTTTCTGTTAACTACCTGTTTAACCAGGGCAGAGAAAAGGGGTCCTCTCACAAGGCCCTTCCCCCCGAATCAATCGATCGTGACGCCCTTAAGGTAGTCCATATTCTCGAGAGCAAGGCCTGCGCCGAGAGCGACCGCGGCCAAGGGATCTTCCGCAAGGAAAACGGGCAGCCCGGTTTCTTCGCGAAGCAGGACGTCGAGGTTTCTGAGCAGCGATCCGCCGCCCGCCATAACGATCCCTTTGTCGACGATGTCCGCCGCAAGTTCCGGAGGAGTGCGCTCAAGCGTGACCTTCACCGCTTCGACGATACCGTTGACGGTTTCACTCATCGCTTCGCGAATTTCGTCGGAGGAAACTTCGATGGTCTTCGGAACGCCGGCGAGCAAGTCGCGGCCTTTGACTTCCATGGAGGTTTCTTTGCCGACGGGATACGCGTTGCCGATCGTTTTCTTGATCAGCTCCGAGGTGCGCTCGCCGATCGCAAGATTGTACTTGCGACGAATGTAGTTGAGGATCGATTCGTTCATCTTGTCGCCGCCGACGCGAACCGACTTCGAGAAGACGATACCGCCGAGCGAGATCACCGCGACGTCGGTCGTACCGCCGCCGATATCGACGATCATGTTGCCGCTCGACTCGGTGATAGGAAGGCCTGCGCCGATCGCAGCTGCCATGGGTTGCTCGATCAGATAAACTTCGCGAGCGCTTGCGGAGAGAGCGGCTTCTTTAACGGCGCGCTTTTCCACTTCGGTGATTCCGTACGGAATCGAGATCATGATACGAGGGCGAAACAGCGTCTTGTGCTGCTGTGCTTTTGCGATGAGTTGTTTGATCATCACCTGCGTGACTTCGAAGTCAGCAATGACGCCATCCTTGAGCGGACGAATCGCTTGAATATTTCCGGGAGTGCGGCCAAGCATTTCTTTCGCAGCTTGACCGACCTCGATGACTTTTTTCTGTCCGCGATTATCGCGAAGAATCGCGACAACGCTCGGCTCGTTGACAACAATGCCGAGGCCCTTCACGTACACCAAAGTGTTCGCGGTACCCAGATCGATGGCAATATCGTTGCTCAAAACGCCTTTAAAGGAGTTCCATAGTTTCATATTTACACGATACGTTAACCGTCCAAGATCCTTCAACCCTCATGGAAAATTTGACCCCACTCTAATGCGAAGGGTCATATTGGCTTTAAAAAACCCAAAACACCCATTGCGGTCGACAAGAGAACAAGGCTCTGACACCCGCGTTTCGCGCTTTCCCTGCTATCCTCGAAGAGTATGACACTTGCCCCGAAAAATCCTTTTCTTAAAGGCATCGCGCTCATCGCATTCGCCGCCTTGTCCGCGCACGCTGCGGAATCGACCGCCGAAAAGGGCGACAAGCTGTTGAAACAAGCCGCCTGCGAAAATCTTCCCCAGAAAACCAGCGAAGAGCTCTGGAAGGTCGCAGAGTGTTTCCGCAGGGAAAACGAATCCAGTCAGGCCGTGGCGAGCCTCAGGGCCATCGTACGCAAGGATCCTCGCGATCTGGAGGCCTCTTTCGTCGCCGCGTGGCTCCTCTGGGAAGACGGCCACCATAAAGGCGGGCGCGAAGAACAAAACAAGACCCGGGAGGCTCTTGAAGAACTCAAGAAGGCGCGCATGAACAATCCCAGTCATTGGATGATGGACACCGAGCTCGGAGATTTTTACCTGCTGCGATTAAAAGCCCCCGAGCTCGCTATGCCCGAATACCTCAAGGCGCGCTCCCACTACGACGGAGATTTCGCTCGTAGCGTGGAGAATGCCTCGACCGGTCGCAAGACCTCGATCGAAAACCGCATCGCCCGCACCGCAGATATGCTCGGACGCAAGGGTGAAGCCGTCGAGGCGAGCTGCCGCGCGCTTTTCTTTGATCCGGACGACAAAGAGGCGCTTGCGCGGATCGAGCGTCTGGCGGGCTCCTGCGAGCGCAAGGGAATTAAAGATCCGCGCGCACTCCCCCCGCCCTCCGCTTCCGACAAAGACTGATCCCTTTTTTTTGGAACTGACCGACCGAAGGCGCATTTAGCGGCGGCTGACCGAGAACACTACACGTAGGGTTTTCATGCTTCCGATTTACCTGAACCCGGGTTCGTTGGAATGCGACTTTTCCCTTCAGTCGATATATCCGCACCGATTGAGCGCAGTTTTAATCTTTCAAACTGAGTTGAATCTCGCGCAACTTATCCCAAGCGCCTCGCGGAGCGAGATCGTCCATTTCAACCGACAGGAGGTTGCCGCGTATTGTATCGAGTTCAGCGCGCAGTCCTTCGATGATCTTATCGTTTTCGGATAAGCGAGAAGTCGGAGCCGCATTCGCGAATAAACTCATTTGATCTTTTTGTACGCTCCCTACTTTTTCTAATGCCGAAAGACGCTCGAGCTCTTTTTGCGCGCGCGAGAGAAGCGACTGTGGCAGCCCCGCCCATTTAGCGACGTACAGCCCGTAGCTCGACTGCGCTGCTTCACGCACGAGTTTTCGCAAGAAAACGAGATCGCCCTTCCATTCGCGAATGCCCATACTGGCGTTGAAGGCCTGCGGGAGGCGCGCGGCGTCTTCGGAAAGTTCGTGATAGTGCGTCGCAAAGATGCACAGCGCTTTCACGCGGTCGTGCAGATGTTCAAGTACGGCGCGTGCGATCGAGAGTCCGTCGGTGGTGGAGGTCCCGCGACCGATCTCATCGATGAGGACAAAACTCTTCTCGTCCGCTTCGCGCAAGATCGCTGCAGTCTCCTTCATCTCGACCATGAAGGTCGATTCCCCCGCGAGAATGCGGTCACTTGCGCCCATACGACTGAAGAAGCCCGAGCACGGGACAAAACGCATCGAGCGCGCCGGGACAAGAAATCCACACTGAGCGAGCAATAAGCAAAGCCCGGTTTGGCGCATGAGAGTCGACTTGCCAGCCATGTTGGGTCCGGTCAAAAGTAAGAGACGCTCGGAGCGCGTGTCGAGCGAAAGCGAATTGGGGATGAAATCCTGATAGAGAGCTTCCAGAATAGGATGGCGCGCTTCCTCGATCTCGAAGAAGACGTGTTCCGCACTCTCGACCTGAGGGATCGTCCAGGCACCGTAAGCGGCCAGCGTTTTGATGGAGCGTTTTACGCCCGCCATTGCGTCGACGAGACCGAAAAGTTCGACGAAAAGATGCAGGGTCTTGTCGAGTGTGAGAATCCGCTCGGTGACTTCGCCGAGAATTTTGAGCGCGCGCGCCTCGGCACGCGACGCGGCCGTCAGGATTTCGCGCTCGCGCTCGCGCAATTCAGGTGTCGAAAAGCGCTCGCCCTGGACCGTGGTTTGCTTTCTTTCGAAACTCTCAGGAATTTTTGCGAGGTGGGTCTTTGTGACGTCGATGTAATAACCGAAGACGCGGTTCGAACGGACTTTAAGCGAAGGGATATGGGTTTCGGCTCGCAGCCGTTCTTCGTAATTTTCGAGCCAGGTTTCGCTCTCAACATTGAGAGCCTGCAGGCGGTCGAATTCCGCATCGAAGCCGATACGGACGAGTTCGACGGGCAAAATGCCTTTGCGGGGTTCCACGTCTTCCTTCAGGGACGATTTTAATTCTTCGAAAAGAACTTTTAGTTCGGCGAAGGTCGCGGGGGCTGCCACGAGCTCTTCGCTCCTCAGGCAGGCCTTCCAGATCTCGGAGGAGAACTTCACTTCCGCTAGAGCGGAAAGCGCCGCTCCAAGCGACGTACGGAAACGCAGCAGCTCGAGCGGCTGAGCGACACCGATACGGAAGCGTCCGAGCAGACGCTCGAAATCGTAGACCTCGCGCGAATCCTGGAAGAATTTCTGTTCGTCGAGGCCGTCCTTAAAAACGAGCTGACGTTCGCGGATACGAGAGACGCTCGCGAGGGGCCGCGCAAGGATCTGCCTTAAGCGCCGCGATCCTACGACGCTGCCGCAGGAATCGAGAATCTCGAAAAGTTCCGGAAAAACCGCCCACTGTTCGAGAACGTTTTGGGAGACGTGCGCATATTCAGGGTGACGCGCGCCCGCAATACCCGAAAGCCCCTTGGCCTCGGGAAGAAGCCGCTCGAGCGCTTCATGCGAAAGACGCTGCGTGTAGGCAAGGTATTCTTCGAGGTTCTTGCGGGCGTCGTTCGTGCCCCAGGCCGTCCAATGGCATTTTCTGAAAGCCTGACCTTCGGGGTCGAGTCCCCAATTTTTAAGCTGCAGGGGATCCGCGAGCCACGTGGACTCGATGAGGATTTCCTTAGGAGCCAAACGTTGCAGAAGGTCAGCGAGCGCATTCGGCGTCTCAAGCGATCCCTCGAAGAGTTTCGAACCCAAGAGATCGAAAACAAGAACGTCGACGTCGTTAGAACGGGGTTTACGCGCCATGGAGACGAGCCAATGGGGTTCGCGCCCGTTGAGACGCTCGAAATCGATCGGCAGTCCCGGGGTGAGGATGCGCACGATCTTGCGGTCAACGATCTTCTTCGAGTTGCCCTCACCTGTTTCCTCGACTTGATCGGCGATCGCGATTTTGTGGCCCTGAGCGATGATCTTTTCGACGTAGTTCTCAAGCGCGTGTACAGGAATGCCACACATCGGGATTGGATCAGGATGGTTCTTGTTTCGGGCGGTCAGCTGAACTTCGAGAATCGGAGCCGCCAGGATCGCGTCGTCGCCGAAAAGTTCGTAGAAATCCCCCAAACGGAAAAACAGGATCGCCTGAGGGGCTTCGTCCTTGAGACGCCAGAACTGCTCGTAGAGAGGCGTTTTCCACGCCAAGGACTCACGTCCGGGAGAGACACTGAGAGACATGGAGCTTTCTTAGTGGAATTTCGGCTGTGGCCCAACGAAAAATCACGCGAAACTTTTCAGGTTTCGCGTGATTTTCAATTTTTAAAGGAGCGTGACTTATCGGCTTTGGTAATTGAGGCCGAAGTTCAGGCTCGCGCCGCCGCCGCTGGCGTAAGGAGGATAGTAAACTCCGCCGCCACCACCACCACCACTGTACATACCGCCACCGATACCGCCCAGACCTGAAAGTCCCGAGCTTGCGGTTTGAGCAGCCATATAGGACTGGTAGCTCTTGCTGTAGGTCTTCGAAAGAGCGTCGAGGTCTTCCTTGTAGCGAGATTGTGCTTTGGCCGCGAGATCCGCTTGGCGCTGGATCGTCTGAGCGTACTGTTGCATCTGCTGAGCCATCAGAGTCGCTTGCTGAGCATCGTAACCATTAGAGCCGCCGCCGAGGAAGGGTGTCTGACCGTAAAGACCACCGGGACCCCATTGGCCCATG
>JBDSDI010000300.1:0-5068 GCA_039920645.1 Bdellovibrionota bacterium
GACTGGAAACCGAAGTATCCTGATCCGTGGAACACCATCGATATCGACGAGGACCTCGAAGTCTCCGAGTTGCGGCTCAACGCACGCCGACCCTTTCGTCAGGGCAATACGGAACAGAATCACGCCATGCGCTCATGGCTGCGCGCGCATCTCGCCAAGCTTCCGAAGGACTGGGACGTCCTCGAACTTTTCGCGGGCTCCGGAAATTTTACCGAAGTGATCGCGGAGTCCGGATTTTCGAAAATTTGCGCGGCTGAAGTGGTCGACGATTCTCTCGTCGCGCTTCGGGCGAAAAATCTTCCGGGAGTCACGACCGTTGCGTCGGATTTGTTTTTCGACGAAGCCTATCCCAAGATCAAAAAGATTTTTCCGAAAGCTGAGTTGCTTATTCTCGATCCTCCGCGCGACGGTTTGAAAGAAAAGGCGGGTCTACTCGCGAGCTATCCCGACTTGCGCGCGATCGCGTCGATCTCCTGCGATGTCGGCACTTTCACGCGCGATCTCGCGGATTTCGCAGCGGCTGGTTTCCGTGTCGTGGAGCTGCAGCCTCTGGATCAGTTCCCCCATACGCCCCATATCGAGATTCTGGCGTGGCTAGAACGCGATTAAGGCCCTCGAGGCTCCGTTGCGCGGTGCCTTAACGAAATCTTAACCATGTCTGAGCCCTATCATGTCTGCAGGCAAACCCGCCGAAACGTACAATAGATAGTGAGGGCTCAGATCATGAAAATCACACTTAAAATCGCGTTCCTTGGCGCACTCGTGGGCTTCTCCTCTCAAAGTCGGGCGGCCGTCCATCCCGCCGGTCGCGCGGTCAAAATTGTCGGCGAAGTTTCGCGCTACGGCGACTCCAAGAAATCCCAACCCTTCGCCGTCGGCGATTCCTTCTTCGTGGGCGATATCATCGAAACCGGTCCGAGTGGACGTGTAAAACTCATCATGAACGAGGGAGGCAACGAAGTTGTCGTCGGCAGCAGCACGCGCCTCGTTATTGAGCGCACCGGTCTTCAGGCGCGAGGCGAGACGGCTGGCACCAGTCTCGTGCTTCAGCAGGGACAAGTCCGCAGTGTCGTAAACAAAAAATATTCGGGTATTGGCCAAGACGTCTTTGAGGTCAAAACTCCCAACGCGGTCGCAGGCGTGCGCGGCACGATCTTTCTTGTATCCTTCGATCAAAAACAATTCCGAAGCCTTCTCGCCACGGAGCGCGGCTCGGTAATCTGGCAATCTCAGGGCAAAGAGATTCTCGTCAACAAAGGTAAATTCTCGACCGTTATCGGCAAAGAAATCCTGATGCCGACCGCGATCGAAAGCAGTCCCGCTGTGAGTTCCGAAGTGGAGGCCGCTAAGACCGAGGCTTCTCACGAAGGCGCCGCTCTGGATTCATCGGCCAATTCGTCGGTCTCTCAGTCAACCTCGATCGATGCTGACGGCAACGAAGTCGTCGTCGAGAAAACGCCACAGTCGTCTGGCCTCGGTGGCCGTGCTCCGGCTTCGGTTTCCGACGAAGTCGCGTCGACCGATGCGGCTCCCGCTGCTTCCGCGAATGCCCGCACGACGATGGGATCCAAGGAGCAAAAACTCGCGCTTGCTAAGGTGTCCGAGGGTGGTGCGCCGCAGGTTCAGAACGCGGTATCTGCTCCGGGAGACATTCTGAAGGGGCAACAGAACCTGTCGGAGCAAACGGGCTTCGTGAAAAGGAACGCGAGCAGGCTGAACCCCGCAGTCGTTGCAGTTCCGCTAAAATAGGCGCGGCGTCGTTTTTCGTCGCGAGCAAAAGTGCCTCGGGCTGCAGCGATTTCTCGACGGCATACTTTTCGATGTCGGCCACCCTATCGTGGTAGGTGCTTAGACTCACGAGCACCGCATTGTTCCATTCGATCTGGGACCATTTCTCGAGTCGAGGAACTTTCTTGAAATCTTCGGCCAGACGTTTGAAGAAATCTTCGCGCAGTTTGTCGCGTGCTTCTCCTTTTGAATCCCGGAAGGTCCGCGATGCGTAGAAGTCGCGAGCCCGATCAAGCGTGATGTGAACCCAGCGACTCTGCAGCAAGTCCGCTTCCTGGGACTCCTTGAGGTCGGCGAGGAGCTGTGTGCGTTCGCTCTCGGGAAAATCAGTTTCCTTCAGGAAACGTTCCGTCGCTTTGGATGCGAACCACGTTGCGAAAGCTTCGTTGAAATCGGCTTCGCCGCCGACGTAAAACTGAACATGTACGAGTTCGTGGAAGAGGACGTCGATGAAATCCACTTCGGATGCAAACATCGAGGTGACGAGAGGATCGGGAAGCCAACCGGTGGTGGAATAGGCGGGAACGGGACGCACGTAGACGTCGAGTTTTTGTTGGCGGAGGCGCTGCGCGAATGCGGTGGCGTCGGCGAACTTGAAGTAGCCTCGATAAGGAAGACCTCCGAAGAACGGATACTGGAAAAGATGCGCCTCCATTCGATCCTGCTCCGCGGCCACGACGACGTAAGAAACCCAACGACGCTTCAGGTCAGCGTAAGTTTTGTAGTTGCCTTTGGTGTCCATTCCAAGCTTCTGAGACGCGAAGCCGAGAACTTTCTGGCTGAGCGAGAGATATTTCTTCACGTTCGGATCTCCGGCGGGATCGTTCAGCACCTCTCCGATCGGCCGCGCGCTTAAGTAGAGCGAACCCTGCTGGAGTCCTTGGCTGATAAGATAATTCGGCAGGCTATCTTCGCAGGAGTTGAGTGCGGCTGCGGCAAGAACGGGTAGCAAAAGAGTCACGAAGCGTTTCATGTTCTTTCGATCGGTCCATTTCAGAAGAAGAAACGCAGTCCTGCGGAACCGGAGTAGTGAAGATAGACTTCTGCTTTGTCGAGGTCCGTGGCGAGAACGCTAAAACTTCCATCGAGCGCGAGGCGTTCGGCGATGAAGATCTTGAATCCGATTCCGGCGTCGGCCGACATCGAGCTGGTGTCGGGAGTCGCCTGGAAATTGAGCGCAGTTTCACCGTTGCGAAGCGCCTCGTCTTCCGAGGTGCCGGTCGTGCTGGCCTTGCGTTTCATGTATCCGATGCCGCCCGAAATATAGGGGCGGAACTCGGCCTTGCGGGGTGCAAACTCGAGGACCAGATTGAATCCATAGTTGTCGTATTGAGTGGTGCGGCGAATGCGATAGATATTGCCATCGCTTTCAGAAAGCTGCGTGTACTTGTCGATGCTCTTGGAGTTCGTGTACTTGAATTCGAAAAGCATGTTTCCGAAGAAGTTATAGGCGAGTCCCGCACCCGAACGTTGAGTGGTCTCGGTATTGAGCTCTCCAAGGGTCTTGCCGTTGGTGTATTTCGAGTAGAAACCGTTTGCGGAAAGTTCAAAGTATCCAGCGAACGCCGGAGTTCCGACGAGAGCTGCGGCAAGGACGAGAAGGCGACTGAACTTCGTCATGATTGTATTCTAGACGAAGTTCATGCCGACACCGAAAAATTTCCTGACGGCCAGGCGCAAAGAATTCGGGGCTTTGATAAACTAATGATGACAAGAATCTGACGCCGCCTTTAAAACGTATGAAGAAACTCGACATTTATTTCGTACGCGAGATCCTGAAGATCTTCGCGCTGAGTATCGGCGTCGCCGAGATCGTTCTGCTTTCGCTGCAGGCGATCCGGCTTGCGAGCTTGATCGTAGGGCAAGGTCTGGGCTTCGTACTCGTCGTAAAAATGCTCTTGGGTTTGGCGGTGAGTTTTTTGCCCATCGTGTTGCCGATATCCTTTCTCTTTTCCCTTCTGATTGTCTTCGGGCGCATGGCTTCGGATCGCGAGTTCCTCGCGCTGCAAGCGATGGGGCGCGCGCCCAGTCGTCTCGTGATGCCGGGACTTTTCGTCGGCGCGTTCATCGCGCTTATGACCTTGGGGGTTTCTTTCGTCTGGGGTCCGGTCGGCAATCGTAATTTTGAGATCAGTATCGACACGGCCTTTAAGAAAAAAGTCACGAGCGTGCTGAGGGCCGGAACTTTTTCCGAAGGATTCCTGAATATGGTCGTATTCGTCGATCAGATTGATCCGATCACTCAGGAACTTCGGCGCGTCTTTATGTTCGACGAAAAAAGTTTTACCGAGAGCACGGCTATTTCGGCGAAGCGCGGAAACTGGATTCAGAACCCCGTGACGGGACAAGGCACGCTTCGCCTCTACGACGGCCTGATGCTCGTGCAGGATCACAAGGGCGATCGCGTTCAGCGCATTCGTTTCGACGAGTACAATCTTTACGCGACGATCTCTTCCGGCGTCGGCCGTAGCCGCGATTCTCCGGCCAGCCAGGATTGGAGCGATCTCGTGAAGAAGCGCGAGGACTATAAGTCGCTTCCCCAAAAAGATCCGCGTTCGGTTTGGATGGAAATCGCTCGCCGCATCGCCGTGAGTTTCGCGTGTTTGCTTTTCGTTCCGCTCTGTTTCGCGTTGGCGCTGGACAATAACCGTACGGCGAAGAACCGCGCGGTCTTTAGCGGACTGGTGATCGTGTTGATTTACTGGTCTCTGTATTTCGGACTTGCGACGTGGTTCCAACGCGCACCGCTGCCGCTTTTCAGGACTTACGAATCGCTGTCGTGGATCGTTATCTGGATTCCAAACTTTATCGTGGCGATCGTCGGAACCTGGCTTTTCCGTAAGCGCTCGCGACTCGCCTAGGCGCCTAATGAGTGCAGGAGTAGAGGAAGTAGACCTCAGTCGCTTCCTTCAACAAGCCTTGGTAGAGGCGGCATCCGTCGATGCTCTTGGGGTCGCGCGTGAGTAACCAATGCGGTTTCGTGCGAAGTGCTTCGGGCAGGAGATAACGAGGTTCGTGATTGAACTGACTTTCACGCGAACCCTCGGCCCAAATGAAAAGACGATTACCGATTTGAGTGTGGGGCGTGTGCGACGAATCCGTGAAGAGCAGAGAAGACAGGACTTGGAAGCTCTCCACTTCGATCGGCAACAGGTCCTGTTTGGTAGTATCCGAAAGTAGCGTATGGAGACGCTCCCAACCCGAGAATTCACGCAGACGTGAGGGCTTGCGCAGCTTCTCGGCCCAATCGGGACGCGTGGTTTCGATCGCCATTGCGAGA
>JBDSDI010000301.1:0-12477 GCA_039920645.1 Bdellovibrionota bacterium
GGTCGTCGGCTCGTCGAGAACGTAGACCCCGTTGTTCGAGTCACTGCGCATGAGTTCGCGCGCGATCTTGAGACGCTGACTTTCACCGCCCGACAGCGTGTTCGAGGCCTGACCGAGACGCAGGTAACCGAGACCCACTTTATCGAGGGTGTTGAGAATATTGTAGAGGCGCTTCTCGCTCGCGAAGAACTTGCGCGCTTGAGTGACGGTCAGGTTGAGGACGTCGTGGATGCTTTTGCCGTTGAACTGCACGTTGAGGACTTCCTTGCGGTAGCGCTTGCCATCGCAGACGTCGCACTTGAGGAACATGTCTTCCATGAAGACCATCTCGACACGAATGTAGCCCTCGCCTTCGCAGGTTTCGCAGCGGCCGCCGGGAACGTTAAACGAGAAGTGGCCGGCGTGGAATCCCGCACGGCGCGCTTCGATCGTCGAAGCAAAAATTTCGCGGATCGAATCGAAACCCTTCATAAAGGTGATCGGATTGGAACGCGGACTTCTTCCGATGGGATCTTGATCGATCATGAGAATCGAATCGAGTCCTTCGAAACCCGTGATTTTGCCGAAAGGTCCGACGTCTTCGGCTTGGGCCATAAGGATACGCGCCAGAGCAGGATAGAAGGTCTTGCGGATCGCCGTGGATTTTCCGCTGCCCGAAACGCCCGTCACGCAGGTGAGCATGCCGCGCGGAATCTTCACGTCCACGTTCTTTAGGTTATGCGCTTTGCATTCCGTGATCTCGATCCACTGCACGCGTTTCTTGCGATCCTCGAAACGATCCATGCGCCGACGACGAGGGACGGGAATGCTTTCCGTTCCCGCCATGAAGGCCTGAGTCGCGCTGCCGGATTCGGCGCCGAGCTTCGAGAGAAACTGCGAATACTCGCCCTGATAGATCAGCTCTCCGCCCAGCTCCCCCGCGAGAGGTCCGAGGTCGATAAGATAATCGGAACTTCTGATGATGTCGGGATCGTGCTCGACGACGACGACGGTATTCTTCAGCGCCGCGAGGTCTTTCAGGATACTGATGAGGCGATCGGTATCGCGTGGATGCAGTCCGATGCTCGGCTCGTCAAGGACGTAGCAGGTCTGGGTGAGGCGGGTGCCGAGTTGGTTGGCGAGCGCGATGCGCTGGGATTCTCCCCCGGAAAGCGTTTTCGCGAGACGATCGAGACTCAAATAGTCGAGGCCCACCCGCATCAGGAAATCGAGACGACTGCGGATCTGAACGATGATCTCGTCTGCGGTTTTCTGTTCGGTCTTTGTCCACTTCTGTTCTCCGAGCCATTTTCCGAAGTCGCGGATCGTCAGTTTCGAGAGATCGCCAATGTTGTTTTTATGGATAAGAACGCTGCGAGCTTCGACACGGAGACGCTGGCCGCCGCACGAAAGACAAGTCTGACCGCTGCGGTAGCGCGAAAGGAAAATGCGAACCGTCTTCTTATAACGTTCACTTTCCAGATCTTCGAAGACGCCGAGAATGCCCGTATAGGTTTTTCCGTCGCCGTTCCAGAGGATTTCTTTTTGACTTGCGCTCAAAATATTCCAAGGAATATTAAGCGGGATTTTTTTGGCTTTGCAGAACAGAACGAGTTCCTTGAGCCATTCACGGCCCGAGGGTTTTGAAAATGGTTCGACGGCGCCTTGGGCGATCGTAAGATTTTCGAGCGGCACCACAAGCTTGGGATCAACGCGCAGGACATTGCCGAAGCCTTTGCATTCCTGGCAAGCGCCCATCGGCGAGTTGAAGGAGAATAGAAGAGGTGTCATTTCCGGGAAGCGACGATCTCCTTCGCCGGTCGAGGGATAATCGGTGTACTTGCCTTCTTCGATAAGTTTTCCGTTGTCGTCGATCACGAGCACGCGAGCGCGGCCGAAACCATCGGCGTAAGCATTCACGAGCGATTCCTCAAAACGTCCTCGGAAATCTTCCGTGAGCGTAAAGCGATCGGTCATGACCAGCAGCTTTGCGGTCTGTCCCGACCGTCCGAGCAGCGACGTGCCCTTGGTGCCGAGGTTTTCCTGGATATCCAGCGCCTCGATGACTTCGCCCTTCACTAGACCTTTGTCGATGAAGGCGCGCGTGAATCCGCGCTCGAGGAGACTCGCGATACTCAGTTTGCGATCGGAAATTTTCGATTTGGCTTGGAACTCAAATGGAAAGACGACGTACGCGCGTTTGTCCGCGTAACGAGACATGAGATCAGCGGACACGTCACGCACCAGGTTCTTGCGCACTTCTTCGCCACTCTCGGGATCCTGCATGCGTCCGATTTTCGCGAAGAGCAGGCGAAGGTAATCGTAGATTTCGGTGGCCGTGCCCACGGTCGAGCGAGAATTTTTTGTGTGGTTCTTCTGTTCGATCGCGATCGTCGGCGCAAGCCCCAGGATGGAATCGACTTCAGGTTTCTCCTGTTTGTCGAGAAACTGACGCGCGTAGGTCGAAAGCGATTCCATGAAACGGCGCTGTCCTTCCGCGAAGAGCGTACTGAACGCGAGCGAGGACTTTCCGGAGCCCGAAGGTCCCGTCACCACCGTGAATTTCTCTTTGGGGATGCGCACGCTGATGTTTTTCAGGTTGTGCTGCCTAGCCCCCGTGATCTCGATCCATTTTTGTGATTTCATGGAGCTGTCATTGTATCTTATGATTGGGAGCAAGGAAAAATGAACTCACTCTTTACCGCATCACCGAAAGAACTCTCCGAACTCGTGCTGCGAGAGGAGGATCCCCAAGACCAACGCCTCGCGCACTGCGTGGAACGCGTCGAGGCTCCCTTCGGCAGCTTCCTCGAGCAAGTCAAAGCTGGCGACGTCGTTATCCTCGGATATCCCGACGATCGCGGAGTCGAGCGCAACGGAGGACGGACGGGGGCATTTGCGGCTCCCGATCTCATCCGTAAATTTCTTTTTCGACTCACCCCGTCTTACGCGATGAAGTCTCTTCCGAAGATTTACGACATCGGCAATCTGAAGACCTGGAGCCAAGACCTGCTTCTCTCTCACGAAGAAGCGCGCGGCTGCATCAAGAGCTTGCGTCAGAAAGGTGTGCGCCTCATCACATTGGGCGGCGGTCACGACTGGGCTTATCCCGACTTCGTCGATTTTGCGGAAGCGCATCCGACACGCAAGGCGCGCGTCATTAATGTCGATGCGCATCTCGATGTGCGCCCTGAGCCGAGCGACGAAAAACGCAAAGGCCACTCGGGGACTCCTTTTCGACGCATCCTCAGCCTTCAGTCCCAAAAAGTTCCCGAGATCATGGCGCTCGGTCTCCAAGAAACTTGCAATGCCAAAGCTCACGTCGACTGGGCGCACAGTCGTCACGTTACCACCCTCTTCCTTGAGGAGTTTCCCGAAAATCTCGAACGTCGTTGGCCCTTCGTAACCGATCGTCTCCAACTCGCCGACACCAACGCGATCTATGGTCTGAGTATCGATCTAGATGCCTTTCCTCAGTTCATGTCTCCCGGCACATCGGCGCCTCAGTCTTTCGGCGTCGACCCTCGACTCGTCTACAAAATGCTCCAAACCCTTGGGGGCAACATCGATCATCTGGGTATCTACGAATACAATCCCAGCTTCGACGTCGATGGTCGCAGCGCACGCTTGGCGGCGCACTTGATCCACGTGTACTTAATGACGATCTCGAAAAAGTAAGCCTCGCGAGCGTCAACGCCCTACTGACTCAACGCACTAAATGCTGAAATCGGACTTAATGGTGATGATGTCCGTCGTTAGCGGAATGCGGTTTGTCGCCTTCCTTGATGTACGACGGATCGTTCTTCGGAAAATCTCCGAAGAGAGATTCTTCTCCAGGCTCGCCTGTGAGGAATTTGCCTTTCGCCTTCAAGAGATCGACCTGCTCGTCGCGCCCCTTAGGATCCATGAATTCGGAACCCACGCGCGTCCGAATAAAGCGCGTGCCTGAGGTGTCCTTGAAGACGGAAAGTTTGCCGAGATCGTCGTTCACCTTCACGTAAAGTTCGTCGCGACCATAATCGTAGGACCAGAACTGAGCGCGGCCTCCGAGATCTTTTTCGAGTTTCTGTCCGAGCTGAGTCGCATAAAACTCAGGATCGACCGGAGTGAGATTGAGCTTATCAATCTCCTTGGACTTATCGCGTTCGAGAGAAGATCCACCGAAGACGCCGGGCATTTTCGGACGCTCCACTTGGTCTTTGACGAGACGTTGTTCGGGCGAGAGCGTCTCGATGGCCTTAAGGACGCTTTCGTTGGCCTGAATCGAAAGCATAACGAGAATCTTGCGGCTTTGCTGGATTTTACCGCGCAGGGATTCGCGTTTGAGCTCCTGGAGCGAACGGTTCTGCGTATCCGAGAGCGGCATCTTGTCCATGTCGCCTTCGACCTTCTTGATCTGGTCGCCAAGCACGTTCTCTTGTTGGCTGAAATCGCGGTAGTCACTGTTGAACTTACGGTAGCGGGCGACAAGCACGTCGGCCGAGAGACGGCGCAGGATTTTGGGATCCATCGGAGGAAATTTGTAAGTACCCCCGCCGACTTCGGCGTGGTACTGCGGATATTTTTTGTAATATTCGAGCAAACTCTCAAAGGTTTTAAAATCTTGCTCGGAGAATCCCTTGAGCGCGGTCTGCGCTTGAGCACGACCGACCGACATCAACGGGGACGGCAGAATACCGAGGACCAGCCCCGCCATGACAATGCGCTTGATCGCTGAATGAGACACTTGTTTCATTGTACGAGGCCGCGAGCGCGAAAGAAAGTACCTCCGATCGAGACTTTCACTTCACCGGGGGCGTCAAAGAACGGCTTTCGAAGGTCTCGAGCTTGCGCAGCAAGCGAACATATTCGCCATGCGCCCATCCCAGGGGAGTTGCGGCGCCCGTCGGTAGTCCCTGACGCGGACCGGAATCCCACACCTGTTCCGGGAACATTCCCGATGGAGTCGCGAAGCCTTCAAAGGCGCGAAGGTGGCTCAGCACCTGGGCGTCGTACAGCGTCGAGAGCCCCTCTTTGGACATCTTCAAGGAATGCTCTTTCAGTGACGAAAGTTCGTAGTCAGCACGCTCTCCAGAAAGGAAAGGCCAGATCATTCCGGCGGTTTGCTGACCGGTCGCTTCGTCCCAGTTATAGCCGTCGGCAGTGTAGCGCTTAAATCCGATGCCACGATCGGTGTCGAACTTGAGTTCAGAATCATAAACCTCGACCGTGCTTCTCACGAAAGAGTCCCAAGCCTTGCGGACGCCGTAGCGTACCAACTCCAAAAAACCTCCGTCGACGACGGACTTTTCGAGGAGGGCAGGGCCATTGTTAGTGATACGAATACGGGCCATGGAGTTCGGATCCCACACCGCATCCGGCGATTCGGTCCCGATGATGCGGGCGTAATAGCTACCCGAGCCTTTGTTTCCGCTCGTCGTGAAGGTCCAATTTTCGATTTGGGATTGCCACTGGTCGGCGCGTTGAAGATAGCGTTGAGCCCGCAGGACATCCTTGTGCGCAGCCACCAACGAAGCCGCTTGGTGCAGAGCTTCGATTTGCACCGCGAGCGTCGCAGGCGCCACGCCCATGTTCTCTTCCCAGCGTTCCTGGAAGGTCCACGGTCCATTCGCCTCGACGAAATCCGCCGCTGTCGTTACGAGTTCACGAACCTCTGCGAAGTCCACCGCGCCCATCTTGCAGAGCTCGACCGCGAGAAGGATCGGATAAGAACTTTGATCGATCTGAAGCATCGTCCAGTGCGCTTCGCCGTGCAGCCAGGAGTTCTGCAGGAAAGATCCCTTCTTGGAGAAGCGGCGGTTACCGTAATCCCAGTAGCCGTCGTCATCCTTGAACTGGATTTTCTCGAGATAGCGGAGACTGGCCTTGGCCGAATCGATATCTCCCAGTGAGATGAAGGACTCGGCCATTTGATAGAGATCACGCGGCCATACGAGGTGGTAGCCGCCAATGCCTTGGGATTTCTGGTCCGGAGGAACTTCGGAGCGGGTCATGGTCGTGTGCCGAGGCGAAGCCCTGCTGCTGTTATCAATCTTATTGAGTCCCCACGGAATCGTAGGCGCGGCGACGAAAGCGCCCGGGAAGGTTTTGTCTTCCAGTGACTTCAAAACTGCGACCGAAGACCAGAAGAGCTCGCTCGAGCGCGCTGAGATATTTTTGGGCTCGGAAATGCGTGATTCATAGCTTCGCCATTCCTTGGCATACAGACCAAAGGCGGCATCGACGTTGGATAGGCTCGAAAGAGCCGTATCGCGCGCTTGATTGGGGGTATCTCCGAAACCGAGCGCCATATCAAAATCGTAGTCGCCTACGATTTGAGGCAATGCAATCTCGCCGATCATCACGACGTCGCCGTTCGTGGCATTTGAGTAGAGGTCGTCGAGTTTACCGTCGCGAAGCAGGTCCTGAAAAGGATCCAAAGTCCCCGAATGTCCGGCGCTGACTTGCGCGAATCCGCGACTCGTTACGAGTGCGAGCGCATCGCGATCTTGCCAGGCCGTTAGAGCGGAGGCGTCGACGTGCGCGGAATCGCCGTAAGGCGTGTTCGCGACCGAGGGGTTAATCAAAACGTAGAGATGAAGCCCGGGACGCAATGCCTTGAAGCGGGTTTTAACCAAGAAGGTGTCGCGCGTCGGATCCGTGAAGAAGATTTTCTCGATTCCGAAATTTCCGCCGGAATCGGAGCTTTGAATACGGTAGGCGGGAACGCCCTTTTCAACCCAACTCACTCGGGAAATGGCCTGGGTTCTCTCCTCGAAGAAGAATTCCTTGCCATCGCTCACGAGGAACTGCATATCGCGGATCTGTTTGCGATCGAGAGTCGGCCAGAAGATCTCGCTTGCGACGCCTTGAGCCTCAGTGAACCACACGTGCGAGATCGGAGCGGTGGCCGATCGCGCTGAATACCCACCTTCGGAGTCATAACTTTCGAATGCGGTTCCGAAAGCGTCTTTGCTTCCGGACGCCCAGGACGAAGGCCAGGGAATTCCGCGTGGAGCCTCGTTCGCCCCAAGATCTTTGGAAAAGCTCGCCATGCCCATCATTACGCATGCGAACCCAGTACTGCGCCGCAAAAATTGCCCCACTCGAAGCCCTCCACATTTGGTTAAAGCGTCTTTTTTCTTCGCAGTAAAGATCTCCCTCACTATCCGTTAAAACACGTTAAAATGCCGGTATGCGCCCGAATCTTGCTGTTCTTCTCACTGCGGCCTTTTATCTAGGCGGCTGCAGCTCGCTTTCCTCTCCGTCCCAGAAACGTATCGACTCCGCGAACAACTTCTTCGGAATGGGCCTCGGCTTTTTCGACGATGGCTCCTATCCCGAGAGTCTTCAGGCGTTCGAGCAGGCCAGCGCTTTGATTCCGAACAACCCCGATTTCGAGATGCACCGCGCGTTGGCGCTCTACTATGTCGACCGCCACGAGCAGAGTCTCGACCTGCTCCGTAAAACCTGTCTTCTTCGCGAGGAATTTCCTGATTGTCACAACAATCTCGCCGTTCTGCTTCTGAAAAGCGGAAAGTCCGCTGAAGCCCTCAAGCACGCCGAGAAGGCCCTCAGCGCGGCGACTTATTCGACTCCCAATTTTGCAAAGACCAACAAGGGCCTCGCTTTGCACGCCCTGGGCCGCGACCGCGAGGCCATAGAAACCTTTACGACCATCCAGGACGATTCCTCGTCCCCCCTGCACTGCCGCAACGAGCTCTACTTGAGCCGAAGCTATCTCTCACTGGCGAACTTCTCGCAAGCGAGTCGCCATGCTCGCATCGGCCGCGACGTCTGCTTGAACGAGGAAACGGCCTTGCTCTGGCAAGCCTACGTCCAGTACCGCACCGGTCAGATCGTGGAAGCCAAGGATCTCTACCTCGAAGCCCTCCGGACTTTTCACAATCCCGAGCTTCGCGACGAAGCGCGCGTGTCGTTGAATCAACTGAATCGTGAGGAAGTCTTGGCAGAACCCAAACTCTTCTTATAGAGTGCCTTCATAATTATGAGTGAATCTACTCAGACTCCCGAGCCTTCCTTTGGATCCTGGATCAAACAGCAGCGCCTCGAGCGTAAGGTTTCCCTCGAGGAAATCGCAGCGGTCACGAAAGTTCATATCGCCCAGCTTCGTATGATCGAAGAAGACCAGTGGAAAGATTTACCCGCTTCGGCCTTCGTGCGCGGATTCCTGGTCTGCTACGCACGCCACCTCGCGCTCGACGAGGAAGAAGTCCTTCGCCGCTACAAGATTGCCATGGGTTCGCGTCTCAAGACCATCGAAGCCGCCCTTCCCGAAGGCCATCGCAGCGTTCAGAGCGCGACCCGCCCCAAAGTGCGCGTCGCAACCACGCCCAACTTCCAGAAATCCCCCGGAGCGCGCGATATTCAGGTCAAATCCTCACCGACCCTCACTCCGAAAGTCATCGGCATCGCCGTCGCCTCCCTCCTTGCAGTCGTTTGCCTGATCCTTCTCATCTCGCTCGGCCGTAAGTCCGAGCCTAAGGTCGAGGTCAAAGAAACTCCCGCGGCCGAAACGACCGAGGTCGCCCCCACCCCCGTCGCTCCGCCTCTAGCGAGCGCCACTCCTGTACCTGCACCTCAGTTTATCCTCGAACTCGTCGGGGTCGAAGAGAGTTGGGTCAACGTGAAGAATGGCGACCAGAACGCACAAGGTTTCTCGCTTCGCGCGAACGAACGCAAATCCTTCACGGTGAGCCCTTCCGTTCAGCTCGTGTTGAGCAACGCCGGCGCCGTCGAAGTTCACTGGGAAGGCAAGTCCTACGCAGCACCTGGATTCCGCGGCGACGTCAAGACCCTACAACTCCCAAGCGGACTCGCATCCCTCACGGAAAAGAAGTTCGTTGCCAAAAAAGTGATCGCACCCCGAAGCGCGCCTCCCGCAACCGCTACACCCGCCCCTGCGACGCCTGCCGCAACGGATGCCCCCGCTACACCCGGCACTCCTGCCGATTGATCGTCGGCTTAGCTGGCTTTTTTGATGCCCGAAGCGGTCGGTGGAGACGCCGGAGCTCCGACCATTGTATTGATGGCGTCGGTAGGCGCCCATTGGGCAAAAAGTTTCTTGTCGTTGGCGTATTCCCACGCCTCACGACCGAGGACTTTCCCTGAGCGAACCGCGTCCATAAGCTCCGAATCCATAACGAGCATGCCTTCTTTTTTCGAAGTCTGCATGATCGAGGGGATCTGGTGAAGCTTGCCTTCGCGAATCAAGTTTGCGACGGCCGAGTTGTTAATGAGAACGTCCATGACCAACTGACGACCCCTGCCGTCTGCGGTGGGAACGAGCTTCTGACTGATGACCATTTTTAGGGAGTCGGAAAGCATGGTGCGGATCTGACTTTGTTGATCCGAAGGGAAAGAGTCGATGATGCGGTCGATGGTCTTCGGAGCCGAGTTCGTATGCAGCGTCGCAAAGACAAGGTGACCTGTTTCGGCCGCCGTGATGGCGAGAGAGATCGTCTCGGGGTCGCGCATTTCGCCGACGAGGATAATGTCGGGATCTTCACGCAGTGCCGCCTTGAGAGCGTGCGCGAAATTGGAGAAATGCGAACCGAGCTGACGCTGGTTGACCATGCACTTCTGTGAAACGTGTTGGAACTCGATCGGATCCTCGAGGGTAAGGATATGCGATTGGTGATTGCGGTTGATGTAATCGATGATCGCCGCGAGCGTGGTCGACTTACCGGACCCCGTAGGTCCCGTCACGAGTACGAGTCCTTGCGGAAAGAAACAGGCCTTACGGACGACGTCCGGAAGTTTCATAGTCTCGAGTTGCGGAGGTTTTTCCTGCAGGGCGCGGAAGACCGCGGCGAGTCCGTGTCTTTGGTAGAAAACGTTTACGCGAAAGATGCTTAGTCCAGAAACTTTAATCGCGAAATCGATGCTCTTGTTCTTTTTGAGTTCTTCCTTTTGAGGAGCGCTCGTTACTTCGCCGATCAGCGTTTCGATGTCTTGAGGAGTGAAAGCAGGAACGTCGATGCGGGTGAGTTCACCTCGAATCCGAATCATCGGAACGGAACCCGCGGCAATATGGAGGTCCGAGCCACCCTGCTGCACCAACGTCTGTAAGTATTTCACGACACCCGTAGCCATGGCTCTCTTATCGGAGTCGCATCTTCGAAACATTAAGCGACTCAATTTCCCAATTTTTTGACGAGTTTGACTCGCAGCGTTCAATCTCGAACATGAGAAAATAAATCTGCCATGACTGCTCAGATTCTTATCAATCAATCTCTTCGCGAGACCCGCGTGGCACGTATCGAAAATAACGAACTCGTCGAATTTTTCGTCGAGCGTAAGAAGGATCGTAGCTACGTCGGCAACATCTATAAAGGACGCGTGGCCCGTGTGCTTCCCGGCATGCAAGCCGCCTTCGTCGAAATCACGCTTCCGAAAGCGGGTTTCCTATATGCGGGCAACGTTTTCGATCCCTCCCGCGACAGCGTCGACGTGGGCGAAGGCGCCGAAGACATCGAAGGCACGACCGCTGCCGCAGCGGACGAAAATCCAGAAACACCCACCGGCGAGTCCGTGAAAAATATTTCTGAACTCGTGCGCGAAGGCGAAAGCGTTCTCGTGCAGGTGATCAAGGAACCTCTCGGCTCCAAGGGCGCGCGCCTCACGGGCCATCTCTCCATTCCTGGGCGCTTCCTCGTCTATCTGCCCAACTCGAAACATCTCGGCGTCTCGCGCCGTATCGCCGATCCGGCCGAACGCGAGCGTCTTAAGAAAATCGTCACCAAGAATCGTCCGGCCCAGGGCGGCTTCATCGTACGTACCGTCGCCGAAGGCGCGGGCGAGAAGCACCTCAAGGACGACATGGACTATCTGGTGCGCTCGTGGGGTTCGATCAAGAAAGCTGCCGAAAAACAAAAGGGGCCGGGCCTCATCTACTCGGAACTCGATCTCGCCACGCGCATGATCCGCGACCGGGTTTCCGAAGACGTCGAGCGCATCGTCGTGAACGACCTCGATCTTTTCAAACGCGTAACGAAGTTCGTTCAGAACTTCCTGCCGCGCTTCAAGAAGCGCATCGAGATCCACGACAAGAAAACGCCTCTTTTCGACCTCTTCGGGATCGAAACTGAAATCGCTCGCTCACTCGGCAAAAAGGTCTGGCTCAAGTCCGGTGGCTACATCGTGATCGACGAAACTGAGGCTCTCACGACCATTGACGTTAATAGTGGCCGCTTCGTAGGGACTCGAAACTTTGAGGATACGATTTTCCAGACCAATCTCGAGGCGCTGAAAGAAATCGCCTATCAGATACGTCTCCGAAATCTCGGCGGTATCATCGTGCTCGATTTTATTGACATGGAAAAGTCTCAGCACCGAGATCGCATCTACGAAACGCTTCTCATCGAACTCCACAAGGACCCGGTAAAGACGAACGTGTTGCCCTTGAGCGAGCTCGGACTCATCGAGATGACCCGTAAGCGGACGCAGGAAAGCCTGCGGCAAAAACTGATGAGCCCTTGCAGCTACTGCGACGGTCGCGGCTTCGTGAAGTCCAAAGAAACACTCGCCTCGCAGATCGTCCGCGACTGCCTCAAAGAGGCTGAACTCTCCAAAGGACAGAAGCCGTCGCATCTGGCTGTCTATTGTCATCCCCAGATCGCGAGCTTCTTCGCTGAAGAAGATCGCGAAACGGTCGAGTACCTAGAAAGAGAAACCGGTCTGCGCCTGGTCGTAAAAGCCGACCCTAACCTCCATCTCGAAGAGTACGAGATCTTCTCGAAAGAATCGTGACCGATGCGCACCCTTTTCGCCTCTCTTGTCCTCACGGCGGCAATGACGGCGACGGCTGCGACTCCCGAAAAACCCCTCTATGAAGGACTGAGCCTCGGCGATCTCGAGAAGCTCGAGTACGACCGACCCGACGATGCGAACCTCAAAATGGCGCTCGCGCAGCAATACTGGTGCGAAGGCGATCGCGGTCTTGCCGTCGAGCACTGGCGCTGGCTTTTGAACCTTCGAAACAACCTCGAGAAGGACGCCGAAACCAAGCTGCGGCAAGCCTTGAAAACTCCTTCAGAGTTAAGCTCCCTTTGCCTGCCCTTATCTTCCGCGAAGCACTCTCCGTGACCCCTTAATCGGGGAATGTCTTTATCCTCATTCCTCTCTTTAAGGGCCGGAAATGGGCTCATTCTGAGAGCTCCGCTCGAGGCTTTCTCCTCATTTTTTGGCATGTTCACGACCCAGATCCTCGAGAATCAAGCTCTAGCCATTTATTTGAAAATGGTTATTTAACGCCAAAAATAGCCAAAAAGAGCCATTTATAGAAAATACACTCATCCTCAGCATATTGTGGATAACTCGAGGCAAACTGCTCAAATGCCATTTTTTTGGCTTAGAGCTAAGGAACTGTGGATAACTTGTGGATAACCTGTGAGTAGCTGAGGATCTTCGACGGCCCGTTCCAAGCTCCACCACGCTCAGCAGCCCCCCCGCTTCTGTATTAGTAACGTCCGTCTGACCGGGGGAAATGAATTGGAA
>JBDSDI010000302.1:0-5386 GCA_039920645.1 Bdellovibrionota bacterium
CATCCCGGGAAGAATAACGCCGGCCATCCACGGATCGTAATATACGAGAATTTCCTGAAGCCCGAGGAAGTACCACGGCGCCTTTGCGATCGCGGGCGTAACCCCGGCGTTCGCTGGATCCTCGAGCGGAGCCTTGAGAAGAATGGACCATCCGATAAGGAAGGCCGTGAAGAGGACCATGCAGATTAGCTCTGAGTAGACGAGGTCGGGCCAAGTGTAGACACGTTTGTCGGATTCCAGCTTTTCAAGGTTCGGCTTGCCTTCGGCCATGAGGTCGTCATTCAAAAGACCACGACGCATCGAGAGCCAAAAGAAGAACGCCACGCTGTAGATCATCATCCAGATCGGCACGTTGTCGGGCTTGAGGGCTTCTTTGCGGAAGTTCACGTCCATCAGCGCCCATCCGAGGGCGATCAGGGAGAAGAGAAGGACCATCTTGATGACCTTCGGAGAAGTCCAGATACGGTAGTACTTCATAATGAGTACCCACCCGATCACTGCACCCGAGAAGAAGATCGTCGGGTTACTCAGGAAGTTTACAATGCCTTTAAGCCAATCCATTGCGCTCTACTCCTCTCGCGTCTCCTTAGAGAGGACCCGAGATGCCTCCATCTTTGCGGACGCGCCAGAAGTGCACGGCGATCAACATCGCTGCGACAAAAGGAAGCGCGATGCAGTGAAGAACATAAAAACGCAGAAGCGTCGCTTCTCCGATGAAACGGCCCGCGAGCAATCCGAACTTGGCATCGTTGCCGGAGTGGACCAGCGAAATATCGCCGATTTTAAGGAGCATCGTGCCGGGACCTTCGACACCCGCGAAAGGAGTCGCAGCACCCATATTCGCGCCGACCGTGATCGCCCAGATGGCGAGCTGGTCCCAAGGAAGCAGGTAACCCGTGAAAGAGAGAAGCATTGTGAGGACGAGCAGAATAACACCGACGCCCCAGTTGAATTCGCGAGGGGGTTTATAAGAACCCGTCATGAAGACACGGAACATGTGCAACCACACCGTAATCACCATCGAGTGAGCGCCCCAGCGGTGAATTTCGCGCAGGATGCCGAGCGGAACGTGTTCACGAAGCGCGATGATATCATTATAGGCGAATTCCAAAGTCGGTCGGTAGTAGAACATCAGAAGGATGCCGGTCACTGTTTCTACGAGGAAGATGAAGAAAGTCAGACCGCCCATGCACCATGTGAACGACATGCGCACGCCAGACTTACGTGTTTTGACGGGGTGAAGGTGAAGCGCAACGTTCGAAAGAACGGCGAGCGACTGGTCGCGTGGGTTATCGGGAGTTCCGTGGCGGAAAATCGATTTCCAAACTTGAGTCTCGGTGATGTAGTTCCAAAGTTTCTTGAGAGGATTCATCTTCTAGCTCGTGCCTTCTTAAACTTTCAGGAGGAAATCAGGGTCGCCCCATTGGTTGGCGTCGCGGATCTTGCGGGACTTGTCGATGCGCAGGTTGCCGGCGTCATCCAGAGCGACGGAGTAGCGTTCAAGAGGACGAGGCGCAGGACCTTCAAAGTTCTGTCCCGTGATGCGGTATCCGCTGCCATGGCAGGGACATTTGAATTTCTTTTCCGAAGCGAGCCAGTTCGGCGTGCAGCCCAAGTGAGTGCACACGGTGGAAAGAATGTAGAACCCTTCGGGGCTCCGAACGATCCAAACGTTTTGCGTATCTTTGAAACGTTCGTCGACTCCAGCGCCGTACTCATCGGGCTTACCGGCACGGAAAGCCATCGGCTTTTCGAAGAGAACGTTCGGGAAGAAGAAACGACCCACCAACGTTGCGATCGCTCCAACCGCAACACTGAAGGTAGCCCAGCCCACCCAAAACCAGTTGATAAATTCTCTTCGCGTAAGACCTTCGTCGGTATCGGCCATGCTCCCAGATGCTCCTCAAACTACCTCAATATAGCCTCGTCGAAATAATCATCAATACAAGTTTAAGTCATCAGAAAATCTATAATTTTCGCGCTGCAGTATTAACGCAGTTGCAGCGCGGAGATCGCAGCTTGTCGAAGCTTGAGATGCGGGTGCTCATGCGCGATCACGGCAAGCTTTTCTTTGAGCGGACCCGCCGGGCGTTGAGCGATGAGACGAAAAGCTTGTTCGATACTTAAAAGAAGCGACTCCGTGAGAACTTCGTCGCCCTCGCCCTCGATGGTGGCATCGCGACGAACGCGGCTAGCGAGGTCCAGAAGCTCTTTTAGGACCGGTTCAGCCTCGGGATCCTGCCAACGTCCCAAAGCGAAGCCTGCGTTCCAACGAACGTCGCTCACGGAGTCACTTCTGATTTCGAGCAGCTTGGGCCTGAAAAAAGCGCGTGATTCCGAACTTTGGGCCAGAACGCCGACGGCGAAAACGGCAACTTTACGCAGAGCAGGATCTTCTTCTCCCAGAGCCTCAAGCAGATGCGCCTCAGCATTGGGCGCCAGAGGCATCTGAAGTCGTGTCAACGCAAGGATCACGGGAATCTGGACTTCAACCCACTCACGCACGGGAGTTGCCACAAAAATCTCGCTCAACTCTTGATGGGCCGACGTGGGGAAGCGACTGAACCCGATGACCGTCGCAAGTCCACCGAGGTAAGTCGCGTCGGGAGCTTCTTGTGAAGTTCCTTTTCCTGCGATGGCTTGCTTGATGATTTCGGAAAACCGCTTCGTCTGAGCGGCATCCGGCGCAAGACGCAGTTTGTCCTGATTTTGTTCTCGGGATTCGAAAAGATGCAGCCGGCGCGCCCACTCGAGGGAGGCCATACGTTTCGAGTCGGCACGTCCGTCGAGAGTGCGGGCGTAGAGATCGCCAGGACTCAGATCTTCGTGCGCGATCCATCCGATACTCCAGAAAATAACGACAAAAACGCAGCAGACGAGAACAAAAAGTATCGCGAGGCTCTTGAAAGTCTTTTGTGAAGAACCCGACGTTTCGGGCTTGCGAAATGCCGGAAGTTTTTTCGAAGACGTTTCGAGATCGTCCATCCTCAGCCCTTCGGCAGCGGGTTTTCGTCTTTGAAATTCAGGTAGTCGTAGACCAAATTGTCACGGTCGAATTTCGAATACTCGAACTCGGTCGTGTGAACGATGCATTCCGTAGGACAGACTTCGGTACACAGACCGCAGAAACAGCAGAGTGCTTCGTCGATGTCGAAACGCAGTAGCTTGAGTTTGACGGGTTTAGATCCGAATTCGGCGGGCGTCCGCGCTTCTGGATTTTCATCTTCCGCCTTCTTGCGGCTCTCAATAGTGATGCACTCAACGGGACAAATGACCGCGCACTGATTGCAGGCGATGCAGCCTTCTTGGTGCATGAAGAGCCGGTTACGGGAAATCGATGGGATGTCGTCTTTGACTTCGGGATAGCTGATCGTGACGGGGCCTGCGCCGTAGTCATAGCCGCCACGTATCGTACGAACGCCCTGGGTTTTCAGGAACGAGCGCCCGGTTACGCGCATGCCTTTGTAGACCGAGGTCACGGCGTCATAGATGTTCTTGAAATATTCGCGAATCGGGTTCATCAGCGGTCCACCTCTCCCAAAACGATATCAATGCTGCCGAGATATGCGACGACGTCGGCAATCATCATTCCGCGGCACATCTCGTCCATCGAGCTGACGGAAATGAAACAGGGAGATTTCGCCTTTACGCGCCAAGGTTTTTTCGAACCGTCGGCCACAATGTGATAACCGAGAGTGCCGCGAGGACATTCGGTTTCCATGTAAATTTCGCCGACGGGTTTGGGGGATTTTGAAATCTTACCCATCGCTTCGCCCTCGGGAATCGCCTCAACGGCCTGAGAGATGATCTTGAGCGACTGATACATTTCCTTGATACGAACGTAATAACGGTTCCAGCAATCGCCGACGACGCCGCGCTCGCCGAGACCGATACAAACGTCGAACTCATATTTTTGGTAACCGGAGTAGGGCTCGTCGCGGCGCATGTCATAGGAGACACCGCTCGCCCGAAGGTTCGGTCCGCTGAAACCGTAGGACACCGCTTGAGCAGCGCTTACAGTTCCGACGTCGGCCGTCCGGCTGATGAAAATGGAGTTCATCGTGAGCAGATCTTCGACTTCGTCGAGAACAGGTTTGAAGTATTTTGTGAAGTCCTTGATCTTGTCGATGACGCCGGGACTTAAGTCGCGGCTGACGCCACCCGGGCGAATGTAATTATAAAGAAGACGAGCACCGCAGATTTCTTCGAAAAGACGGAGGACGTGTTCGCGATCGCGGAACGCGTTAATGAACGGAGCGAATCCGCCCATATCCAAAGCGTAGGTTCCGATCGCGAGAAGGTGCGAAGCGATGCGCTGGAGTTCGCAGACAATCACGCGAATCGACTGGGCGCGTTCGGGAGCTTCGAAACCAAGAAGTTTTTCGACAGCGAGCGCGTAACCGAGTTCTTGGCTCATGGCTGCGACGTAGTCCATACGATCCGTAAAGGGGACGACCTGAACGTACTCGCGGCTCTCGGCGTGCTTTTCGAAGCACCGGTGAAGGTAACCGATATCGGGATACGCAGCACGGATGATTTCACCGTCGGAATGGATCTGAACGCGCAAAACTCCGTGGGTCGAAGGATGCTGTGGGCCCATGTTGATTGTGAGTTCTTCGGTCTTAAGGCCGACCGTTTCTTCATTCTGAGGCGACGTGAAGTCTTGCATTAGAGAGGCACCTTCATCCCATTGTATTCTTCGGGGAATTCGTAGTCTTTGCGAAGAGGATGTCCGACCCAATCCGGTGGCAAAAGAATGCGTTTGTGGTTCGGGTGACCTTCGAAATGGATTCCGAGCAGATCGTAGCATTCGCGCTCGTACCAGTTTGCAGCGCGGTACAGCGAAGTTACAGAAGGCACTTTCGGTGCCGCGCGATTCAGCTGCGCCTTGATCATGATGTGATGTTTGTGAACGTAGGACTGAAGAACGTAAACGACTTCGATACAGTCGAAAGCCTTCAACTGAGATTCGACGCCTTCGGGCTTCGGCGGATAATCGACTGCCGAGACGACCTGAAGATTTGTGCAATAAAAACGTTCGTCATCGCGGAGAAATTTGAGAACGCTCAACACGCTCTCGGCGCTAACGATGACGTAAGGCGTACCGATGTGCGCTTTTTCCACGGCAACGACGACGCTAGCGCCGACTTTTTGTCGGAGCGCGTCCGCGACATCATCGACGGATTTCGGAACTGCGCTTCCCAAGACTTGAGGAACGTTAGCAACAGGACTACTATGAAATGTGCGTGTTGCAATTTGGCCTTTTGATTCGCTCATTTACCCTCGATATCTCCAGTGCCTCAAATTACCCACGGTCGACGGTATTTACAAGCCCGCGTCACAAATGAAATCCCTTTGAAAGCAGAGCGACATAACCCATGAGGAC
>JBDSDI010000303.1:0-3154 GCA_039920645.1 Bdellovibrionota bacterium
GGGCCAACCCCTACTCGCGAGCCGGGGCGAAGGACCCTATCTCTGGGACGCGGACGGAAACCGTTACATCGATACCGTCATGTCCTACGGGCCGCATCTCTTTGGTCATGCTCACGCGAAAATCACCGAGGCTGTTACGTCGGCTTTGAAAAACTCGTCGTGTCTCGGAATGAGTTCCGAAGGCGAGATCGAATGGGCCGAGCTTCTTCTGAAGCGCTTTCCCAACGCTCAAAAGGTCCGGGCGATGAGCACCGGAACCGAGGCGTGTGCGACAGCGATCCGTCTCGCGCGCGGGTACACAAAGCGCGACAAGATCCTCAAGTTCTCGGGTCACTACCATGGCCACGTCGATTCGCTCATGGTCGCGGCCGGCAGCGGACTTGCGACACTCGCGGAAGCGAGTAACCCCGTTCCTGACAGCGCCGGCATTCCGGTCGCGTTGACATCGCTTGCGGTCGTAGCGGAGTTCAATAATACAAAACTGCTCGCAGAGATTTTTAAGTCTCATGGGAAGGATCTCGCGTGTGCGATTCTCGAGCCTGTGATGGGAAATATGGGAGTAATCCCGCCGGATCCCGCATTCCTGAAAGAACTACGCGAGCTCACCCGTATCCACGGATGCGTGCTAATTTTCGACGAAGTCATGACCGGACTTCGCGTCGGCGCTCGATCGGCGCAAGGGCTTTACGGCGTCGATCCGGACCTGACCACCCTCGGCAAAATCGTCGGTGGAGGGCTTCCGCTCTCCGCACTCGCGGGCCCTTCGGAAATCATGGATAAGCTTGCGCCGCTCGGTCCGGTTTATCAGGCCGGGACTCTTTCCGGAAATCCTCTCTGCGTCGCCGCGGGAATCGCAATGATGAAACTCATCGACGCCGAGGAGCCCTATGCGCGACTCGAAACTTTCGGAGCGAAAATTCAGACCGTCATCGAGACGGAAGCTTCGCGTGCGAAACTCCCCGTTCGCGTGGAGCGCGTGGGATCTATGATCAGCGTTTTCTTCCGCAAAGAAGCCCTTATGAACGATCAGGATGCGCTGGCCACCGACGCCGCGCTCTTTAATCAGTATTTCTGGAACATGTTGGAGGAAGGCTTCATGCTTCCTCCTTCGCCCTACGAGGCATGTTTCTTGGCCGTCCCTCACACCCAACTCGGTGACGACGTCTGGGCGCAAGGAATCAAACGTGTCTTCGAACGAATTCGACCCGCCTAAAAAAAAGAAACCCAACGAACAGGGTCTCATGATGGCCTTTCTCGGCGTGGGAATGTCGATCGCGGTCGAGATCGCGGTGTCGACGTGCGTCGGCTGGTGGCTCGGCACTTGGGTCGATACCAAAATGCATTGGGAACCGTACGGCATGTTCGCGGGCGTGGTGATCTTCCTTTCGGCCTCGATGACCCATGCGGTTATCGTCCTCAATCATCTCAACAAGAGAATGAACGGCGACTGAGGGTTCTCACAAAATTTTAGCGTTCGATATCGAGCTCTAGTTTTTCGCGATTCCGCAGCGGTTCATGTATGAATTTTCGAAGGCTTCTTGGAAGGCTCCGCGCATGATGTCCACCTCGACTTGAGTCGTCGCGCACTCATCGTGGATGCCGGTGAGGTGGATCGATTCGTGGATCAACACTTGCGCCAAAAAGTATTTTCCAAAACGCTTCGTGTGGGAACACACGAAAATATCGGGACTGGTCGAGGTGTTTTGCTCGGTCACGAAGGCGGCAACAAAACCTTTCGAGTTGGTATCGCATGTATCGGAGTAAAGTGCAGGAGGGGAGCGCAAGTCACTACTCTCAAGGGAAGCGCGAACGGCTTCGATGCGGGCACTCATTTCGCTCGAGGTAGAGTTTGCGGCGGCGGCGTCTAACCATTTGAGAGAAATCTCGCGGGCTTCGTCTGCGAGGGCGACAACTTCGGGATCACTGGATTCCGAGATGGGCTTCTGTCCGCAAGCGGAGAGAGCCAAGAAAACGAGACAAAGCACGAGAAAACGCGAACCCAATACGTACGAGAAACGTTCCACAGTTTCTATTATGACAAAGGGCTGACGCTTTTTGGATAAAGCTTTGAATAAGTCTTCGAGAAAACTGAGTTAAATAATTGTATTTATTAAATAATGATTACTAAGACCTTAGAATTATAGGGCTTCCTAAGATCCATCAAGTCAGTTCTAATAAAGACGTGGGCACAACGGTGTCTGATTTTGGGGGGCTCATGTCAATTTCATCCACCTTGCGTACGATCGCGGCCATCACTTGTTTTGCCTTTGTGTCGTCTCTGCCCGGCCGAGCCGTGGCGGACGCGTCGCCTCGAAGCGATTTAGCGAGCTCCATCTATATCTATGAACAAAGTGTAAAGAGCTACCGTGCGCACAGAGATGCAAACCAATTTCTTTGGGCCTTTGGTGACACCGTTGACTCTTCTGTGCGCTCAGGCCTGGCCGTCGCGCTCTCTCACTTTTCGGGGATGCTCCCCGTCGTCGTGGCTCAAGGCGAAGCCGCTTTCGAAATTAAAGTTTCGAGCACTCAAAAAATTCACATCGACATTGAGGACGTGGAAGCAGGAGTCTTTCGCATCGACGGAAAGCGCTTCGTTTGGGATGAGGATGAGAACTTCGAAGCAAATGCAAAACGGATCGCGACGCTTATCGACGGCGATGGCCTGACTGCGCAAATTCTTTTAGCCCTAATCCCAACGGCTTTCGCGGGATCGATGACCGAGGAAGAGCCCGAGACTTCTCCGGTCCCTACCAAATCCGGCATCCGTACCGCAAAAGAGCCTGATTCAAAAACGATCCAAACTTCGGAGGAAATTAAAGATAAAGCAAAGAAGGATTGCTCGGACCAAGAAAGGCAAGGCAAAGGCGCTTGCAGCGTCGGTTTTTGGATCGGCATCGCAGTCGCGGTCGCAGCCGCCGCCCTGCTCATTTATTTCATCTGCAAAAGGCATAAAGGGAGTTCTTCTAAGAAATCGAAAAAACGCCTGTCGTCCTCATCGAAATCCACATCAAAACCTGAGAAGCCCAAGGAAAATCATCCGTGGATTGACGCTCCGAATTTTGGATCGGCCGAGTCGAATCTCAAAACTGCTTCGAGTGCGGGCGTTGTAAACGAAAACAGTAAGCCTTCTTCACATACCCCGAGCACCTGGACC
>JBDSDI010000304.1:0-5427 GCA_039920645.1 Bdellovibrionota bacterium
CCTTCGACTTTCATGGGCTCCGTTCTCGACACCTCGTCGAACTCGAGTCTGCGAGACCAAGTCGCGAGTCAACTCTCCGACCTCGCCGCTCCGAACGCACCAAACTGGCCCTTCCTTTTGGAAGCCGCCAAGAAAACTCTCGACGCGAAGAAATCAAGTTTCCTTAGAAGCGCGGCTCAACTCGTTTACGTCTTCATCTCGGATGCCGACGACTACGGTTCGGCGAAGCTGGGCAAGACCGACTCGACTTACATCAGCCAACTTAAGTCCTATAAGAGCAACGCGGCTTATGTGAGTTCCCGCGCTTTCGTCTACTCGAACACGAGCGGCTGCAACGCTCCTGCGAACAACGGCCAAAACGGCGCCGCCGGTACGCACATCAAAGCTGTCTCTGCCGGAATCAACGCAAGCGGAACGAGTTTCATTTGCTTGAACAACGCCGCAACGATGGCCGCTTCGCTCGACAACGTCGCTCGCGACGTGACTCGTCCTACGACGCGCTTCAAGCTTCAGGCCCAGCCCGTCGCCGGATCGGTCGCGGTCAAGATCAACGGCGCCTATAAGACCCAAGGCGCAGCTGACTATCCTTGGACCTACAGCTCTTCGACCAACGAGATCGTCTTCACTGGAGCTCCCGCTCCCGCTGGAGCAAGTCTCGCGATCGAATACGACATGGTCGTTCAACTCGCGCGTCAACCTAAGGTCGATACGATGATCGTTACGCTTAACGGCGCTGATGTTCCTCAAGGCGCGAACGGTTGGCAGTACAATTCGTCGACTCGCTTGCTCACCCTGGGCGGCGGATGGGCTCCTCATCAAGGCGATGTGATTCTGGTGAACTACGAAGTCAACTAAGTCTTCGTAGTGCGCGCAGGATCCATTTTCTAGGGGGAAAAGATATATGGCAATCAAGAAGCACTTTCCGTGGATGATCTTCGCCTTGGTTCTTATGCTCAGTCTCGGAATACTCGAAACTCACGGGCTCGATACCAAAGCCCGCGAAGTTGCAGAGATCACGGAAACCAAAAGTGCCTGGATAGAAAAACAAACCCAGGCAATGGACATGAAGGATCTGGGTCAGTTCTCGAATCTGCAGAAGGTTCTCGAAGTGACCCGCAATCCTGGAAGCGTAAAGGAATTGAATTAAGTCAGTTGATACGGGCTTAAAGTTTTAAACGAAAGATTTTTGAGGAGAAATTTATGAACAATGCTCAATACTGGTCCCTAAACGGTCTTCTTTGTCTCAGCGTCTTCAGCGCCATGCACCTTTGGGAAAGCGCCCAGAAGTCGCGTCGTCCCGCTTCCGACGAGTCGATCTCTCTGGAGATCAAGGAGATCCAACTTCCTTCGAACTCGAAGGTTCAGGAATTTCGAAATGTCAGCCTTCGAGCGACCTTCAATCATGAAAAGGCGATCGATCTTCTCCCCGGAAGAACTCTTCAGCTTCGCGGCGGACAAGTCGCCGATCTCAACGTCAAGATTCCCGTCGATCCCTCTTGGATCCGTAACGATCAACTCGCTTTTAACTTGGAGTTCGTCGAGCAAGGTATGATCGAAGTGGTCGTCGTGCGCTGCGCTCAGGTCTCCAAAAAGATCTCGAGCTACAACCGCAACTATCAGTGTTTCATACCCGGCGACACCGTCGCGCTCGTGACTTACCGCCTCGGCAACGAACATGTCGGCGTTTCGGCTCTTGCTCAGAAGTAAACGCAGAATTTTCAGTGCCCCAAATGATAGGGGTGACCTTTGAGTATCATGAAGCCACGGTAGAGCTGCTCTGCAGCGATCACCGTGGCTAACTCATGGGGATAGGTCGCAGGCCCGAAGCTCCACAGGAGATCGGGACGCAACGAATCGATCGTCTCCTTCGGGACTCCGTCCGGCGGCCCGACCACCACCCAGAGCTTCTTAACTCCTTCCATCTTCAGCTTCTCTAAACACTGAGCGACGTCTTCGGAGCCGAGAACCTTCGAACGACCTTTCAGACGTTCGCAGAGCCAGAGCACCTCACCCGGGGGGCGCTTGGCGAGCGCTTCGATTTTGACGTGCTGCACCTCAGCCTCGCAGCACGGCTGGAGACGATCGAAGTACATCTCGAAGAGTTCGAAGGAGCCCGGTAGCTTAAAGGAACTTTTAAGACTGCGATTGCTTTTGATCCACATCAATCCAAGGTACAATTTCATCTCAAGGCAACATACATCATGAGCAAAGCGGAGACATTACAAAGCGGTTGGCGAGTCCTGCTCATCGACGCCAGCCGGAACCGCTTCGCCAAGCTCCTGCTCTCGCTCGAAGAAGCCAAAATCGCGATCGAGCACCTCAGCGGGACCGAAGAAAATCTCGTCGAGAAGGCTGTCGCGCTCCGGCCCAATATCGTGATCGTGAATCTCTTCCTCAATGGGAAGAGTACCCTTCCTGTGATCACGCGCTTGAAGCAGCTCCTCAAGAACTACGGCACCAGGATCATTGTGATCACCGCCCACAACTCCATCAACAACATCCGCGAATCAGTAAAAGCGGGCGCCGACGACTTCGTGCTCGAGCCGATCGATCCTCAGCTCATGATGCAACGGATCCGCTATCAGCTTCAAGAGCGCGAGTTTTACAATCCCGACGAACTTAATCAAAACCAATCCTCGCCCTCCGCCACTCAGGCAGGAGACAGCGGCGGTCTCCAAGAAGGCTTCCAACTCGTCTACGACAGCCTGCGCATTCTCTCCGAAGTCACCGATCACCACGAAGCGCTCACCACCGTGCTCGGTCAAGTCGCCAAGCTTGCTTCGAGCAACCGCGTGAACCTCATCGAAGGCGATCTCGAAACCAGTCAGGGTCTCGTGGCCGCGACCTCGGACGATCCGACGCTCAAAGATCTGAAGATCGATCTCGAAAAATATCCCGAGGTTCGCGAAGTGCTCCTGAACAGCAACATCGTCTATATCAAGGACATCACGCAGAACCCGCTTACCAAAGGCATTCAAGAGCAGGTCAAGAGCATCAAGATCACGTCGCTGCTCGTCTTCCCGATCCGTCACCGCAGTCAGACCCTCGGTTCGCTCAACGTGCGTCTCGCCGGAGAAACGACCGCTTCGGATCGCTTCCTCAAAACCTTTTACATGGTTGCCCTCGCGCTCGGCCCCAAGATCGCAGCCCGCAAACTCTTACGCCGCCATAATACGAAATCGACGCCTAAGAGTGGCGAAGGTAGCGACCCTTCCACTCCGACGTCCGCTGAATAACCCACTCGGGATCGTCGAGACCAAGATCGTGTCCCGCTTTAAGATGGACATGGTTTTCTACGCCGTAGCGCTTCGCAAGCAAAGCCGAACAACTGGGATTCGCTAAGCGATCGCCTGTGGAACTCAAAATAAGACAGGGAACCTTAAGTTGCGCCGGAGCCCTGAAGCGCGCCGCGACCCAAAGTTGTTTGGCGGCGAGCGGAAGGAGCTCCGCTTTTTTCGGCGCGAAGCTCGCCCAGTAACGCGCAATCTCCGCATCGTCGCCTTTCATGTTCGATCCGAGCTTCAAGATCACCTTCTCGCGCTCGAAGGGATCGGCGACCTGAAGAACTTGACCGAAAGCCTTCAACGCGACCCAGGTCAGTCTCTGATTCCACGACGAAAGATCCGCAGCCGACGTATTCACGAGCACGACTCCTCCGATTTCGTCCGGATAGCTTGATGCCCAACCAAGCGCGCACATCGACCCCAGACTCATGGAAAAAATTCCGATCTTCTCGCCGGGAATGATGCCGGATCGTGCCCTCACGTCTTCGACGAGCGCCGTCATCGAAGATGGAAAGATGCGCCCGCGCTCCGTCCCGATGCCCGGAAGATCGAGCGACAGGATCTGCTCGGAGGGGATTGAAAAACTTTTCGCAAAGACTTCGGGGAAATTCCCCCAGTGACGTTTTTCCCGGATAAGACCCCTGAGGAATATCCAGCGCATCGTTTACTGCTTCAGCCAGGAGCCGTTGTGTTTGGCGGCCCGGAGGAAAAAGTCCAAAAGCGGCATATGCCGGCGCATGGTCCGACGATGACGATGAATCTTCACGGGGTTGAAGGGACCGAGAGCCGAGAAGAGCTGGATCGGATTCTTGCGGATCCAGAGCCATGAACCGATCTCGAGGGTCCAGGGAAGAAAGAGATTCTTGTTCCCCTTGTTGGTCTCGGTATGGAGATCGAAAAGATAGTCCCAGAGATCTCCATGCGTGGTGTAGCTCAGGCTCTGCGATTCGACGGAGTAGATATGGTTGGGATGGCTTTGATCGAGGAGCTGCTTGAGCTGATTGACCTGCTCGATCTTCGGGAACTCTGCAATCGTCTTCGCGTAGGGATACCAAAGGCGATCCTTGGCACCGAAACCGGAATGAATGTCGAGATTGAGAGCGACGGAGGCGTTGAAAGTCTGATCCTTCACGAAATCCACGAGGACTCGCGCTTCCTGCTCCATCTCTCTTCCTTCTTCGCCGCGGAACCAGGGAAGCTTGCGGCTCATGCGGTGTCCGCCGAGCATGAAAGGAGTTTCACCGAGAGCTTCGATGGGCGCGTTTCTCATGAGATCGATACCGTTGGGATTGCTCCGCGTCCCGAAGTACATCCCCGCGGGATTGATGAGAGGGATCGAGACGAGGCGGCAGTTCTCGAAACGTCGGCGCAAATCCATGTCCCACGCCGACTGCGTGAGCATGCTTTCGAGGTAGGCCAGCACGACGTGCGTCCCGACGCGTTCGAGCCCGTGCACGCCACCAAAAAGACCGAAGACCGGCGTCGTTTTATCCTCGGGTCCCATCTCGAACGCATAGATCGGGAATTCACGTCCCTTAGCGACGACGGTGTCGAGGATTTTCACTCGAGCGAAGGACGGGAGATTGCGCGCCAACTCTTCGATACGCATTTGTTCGATAAATGGACCCACGAGTTCTATTTTAGAGAATTGAGAGATATGCGGGTATAGAAAATAAAAAAACCTGGTCTCCTCGTAACGCGAGGGGACCAGGCTTCAGAGCAGTCAGTTTGGCACTTGGCCGAACCGTCTGCCTTCTCACTAAGAAGGATTACTTCTTAGTTTTTTTCGCAGCTTTGCGAGTAGTCTTTTTAGCTACTTTTTTCTTGGCCACTTTCTTCGTGGTCTTCTTTGCTGCTTTTTTCTTGGTTGCTTTTTTCTTGGCTGCCATAACTAGTTGCCTCCTAATCTTCTTTTGGGGTGGTTTCGTACCCCATACACTTAACTGTATGTGTCATCGGCGTAATGCGCAATAGCAAAGTGAATTTTTCTACTCACTTGCTGCGCGTTGATTGAGAAGCGCGTCAAAATTGGTGTCAAAATTTCCTAAACGGAACTGCGCGAAGGATCGTTACAATGAAGAGAATGTTACGTATCACGCGCAATTTGTCTCTCGTCTTAATGCTCTCTTCACTCACTCTCATG
>JBDSDI010000305.1:0-19721 GCA_039920645.1 Bdellovibrionota bacterium
CTTCGGCAGCGGCTCCGTCATCGGCGAAGAATCCAAGAAATCACTTCGCGTCGCTTAAGCTTACTCGTTTAGACGAAGCCCGCCGCCATGAGACTTGGGCTTCTGGCGATCTCGCCACGCTCGAGCCGCTCGCGGATTTCGCGGAAGATGGCACGAGCGTTGTTGCGAGTGACACCCGCCGACTCTGTTAAGTTGAGTGAGATATAGCTAAGCGTATTGAGAAAATCGCGACCGCGGGAAACGAGCCGCGAGAACGGGCGTTGATCCCAAAATTTTACATTTAGTTTTTCAGCTCCACGAGCATGAAGCGGTTTGCCCTTGCGAGTTCCCGTCACCAGCATGGCAATGCGGCCCGACACGGCTCTCATGAACGCATTCAGGTATTCACGCGAAGGGGCTTGCACGAGGAGATGCAGATGATTACCTGCGTTGGCGGCCCCGTGAAGTTTTACGCTGCGCTTTGAGGCCTCATCCATGAGAATCGCATCCACACGACGTCCTTGGCGAAGAAACGACTTCGCGTCTTTAGCCTGCGAGGATCTCAGCACGATATGGATGGCGAGCTTTTTTGAGAAAGGTCTTCCACCGACACAATCAAAAAGTAGCGATGGTATAAATTCTTGCGAAAACTGTGATTCGTCTCGTTCTTTTGGGCCCTTTCTGAACCATCCTGCCTCAATGGAGCTTGGACCGCGCATTCTCATTCTTGGCTGCGCGAAGAGCTTGCTCTTGGAATATGGATCATCGACGGTAACTTCGATGACTCTTTACCGTTGCGCCTTGAAAGGGCCACGGACGTCGTCGCGTTTGAACTTCCTCGCTGGCTATGTCTCTACCGAGTGATGAAACGGACCCTCTTACACTTACGCATTCATCTTCTTCGCAGCTCACGAGAAACTGCAGAGTTTCTTCTTGCCATCCAAAAACAAAAAGCGCCGCGATCCTGCTAAGGATCGCGGCGCTTCGTAGTTAACAGTACGTTCCGCTTAGCGGTGATCACCCATTCCCTTGCGCAGGAATGCAGGGATATCGAGATCGTCGGAGTTCGAGGGTTTGAGGCCAAGTTCTTGCGCGATCTTCTTCGCTTGCAGAAGACTGAGGCTCAACTGCTCGTTATCGTCGTCGTCCGAGTTGATTTCTTCTTGGCCGAAGGAGAGGGTTTCTTCACGCACGGGTTGCGAGACAGCGTCTCTTTGCGCAGCGATCACCGGGTTCTCAATAAGCTGAGGAGAAACTTGCGTTTCATGCTGAGGGATCGAAGGAGCAAGGGGCTGCGAGTAGGACATCGCTTGCGAGTACGAAACTGAAGCGTGTTGAGGAGCCACGTGCTGCTGCGGAGCTTGTTGCTGAACGACGGGACGCTCAAAAAGTCCGCGAACGTCTTTGCGCGCTTCGATCGGGAAACCGGTCGCGACGACCGTAACTTTTACGCTGCCGTTGAGGCCAGCATTGAAGACGCTACCGAAGATAACTTCGGCGTCTTGATCGGCTTCTTCAGTGACGAGAGAAACGGCTTCGTGGATTTCGTGAAGCGTAAGATCTTCAGGACCCGTGATGTTGATAATAATTCCGGTGGCGCCCTTGATGGACACGTCTTCTAGGAGCGGGCTCGAGATCGCCATGTGTGCGGCCGTCGCAGCGCGGTTCTCGCCTTCGGCGACGCCGGTGCCCATGAGCGCCAGACCGCGATCCGTCATAACGGTGCGCACGTCCGCGAAGTCGAGGTTGATGTGACCTGAGATGTTGATCAGATCCGAAATGCTCTGAACGGCGTTCAAGAGAACTTCATCGGCCTTGGAAAAGGCTTCAAGAACCGTGGTCTTCTTGTCGACGATCGACAAGAGACGTTGGTTCGGGATCTGGATCAGCGTATCGACGTTTTCTTTGAGGCTCGAGATGCCCGAGAGAGCGTGACGGCTGCGCTTGGGCGCCTCGAAAATGAACGGCTTCGTGACAACAGCCACAGTTAGAGCGCCCATCTCACGAGCGATTTGCGCGATGACGGGAGCAGCGCCGGTACCGGTACCGCCGCCCATGCCTGCAGTGATGAAGACCATGTCCGCGCCTTCGAGAGCGGCGACGATTTCTTCGCGGCTTTCTTCGGCGGAATTTTTTCCAACCGTCGGGTTAGCGCCAGCACCAAGGCCCTTGGTGAGCGTCGCGCCCAGTTGAATTTTGCGTGGAGCCAAGCTCTTTGCGAGCGCCTGGCGATCCGTATTCGCGGCGATAAATTCGACGCCGGTCAAACCGGAGCGAATCATCGCGTTGAGCGCGTTGCAGCCACCGCCACCCACGCCTACAACTTTGATACGTGCACCGAGAACGACATCGTCCTCGGGTCCCATATCCGCATTTCTGGCCATGTTTGTATTCGTATTTTCATCAATCACAGGTTCAAACGACATCTCAAATACCCTCCCAGGTGCGTGTCAGTTGGAGATTAAAACATCTCCGATATAAAGTGCTTCAGCTGATCTTTAACTTTCCCAATATTGAGGTTCGGTGCATGATTCGCCTTCGCGCGACGCGCGATGGGTCCGCGCGATTCTGCGCCCCAGAGCGCGAGACCGACGGCAGTCGAACATGCGGGCGAGCGAACCATGTCCGCGAAGCCCGTAACCTTTTCAGGCAACGCGCGTTTCACGGGCAAATCGAAAACAAATTCGGCGAGCTCGACGATCCCTTCGAGCAGCGTCGTGCCGCCGGTGAGGACCACGCCGCCGCCGAGGATTTCTCCGCAGCCCGAAGCGATGATCTCGCGGTTGACGAGCTGAAGGATTTCTTCGAGACGGGGCTCGATGATTTCTCCGAGCAGCTTGCGGTCGACGATGCGTGCGGGACGACCACCGACGCTCGGGACTTCGACCGTTTCGTTCGCATTGATGAGTTGCTTCAACGCGCAACCTGATTGGATTTTTACTTTTTCGGCTTCGTGCTGAGGAGTGCGCAGACCGATCGCGAGATCTTGCGTGATGTGCGATCCACCGACGGGAAGAACCGCCGTGTGAACGATGCTGCCGCCGTGAAAAATTGCAATGTCGGTCGTGCCGCCACCGATATCGACGAGAGCGACGCCGAGTTCTTTTTCGTCTTTCGTGAGAACCGCTTTCGCGGAAGCGAGCGGCTGAAGAACCATCGCTTGAACCTGAAGTCCCGTCTTTTGACAGCAGCGAACGATGTTCTGAGTCGCCGATTGAGCTGCGGTAACAATGTGAACTTTCGATTCGAGACGAATGCCCATCATGCCGAGCGGATCTCGAATGCCATCTTGATCGTCGACTTTAAATTCCTGCGGAAGCACGTGCAGGGGCATGCGATCGGGCGGAATCGCGACGGCGCGAGCCGCATCAATCACGCGATCGAGATCACCCTTTTCGATTTCTTTGCCTTTGATACCGACGACCCCCGTAGAGTTGAGTCCGCGAATATGCGCACCACCGACACCCACGAGAACGCGGTCGATTTTTACGCCGGCCATCAGCTCGGCTTCGTGAATCGCTTTACGGATCGCATCAACGGTCTCTTCGATGTTGACGACGACGCCTTTTTTTATGCCGGTGGAGGGAGCCTTACCGACTCCGAGAATCTTGAACCCCTGCGGAGCAGAGTCCGATTCACTTTCAACTAATTGGCCCACCACGGCACAGATTTTTGTCGTACCCAAATCCAGTCCGACGACAAATTCATCTGCTTTCATGTCATTCCCTCCCCTGGGAACTGGGCAACCGCGGAGGAAATCTGACTCTCGTTAATTCAGAGACTTAACAAGGCGTCAATTTACCGAGCCAGAGCTCGATTTTCTCGCGTGCGGCGCACCAACTCTCTTAAATTTAAACCACTTTGGGAATTGTGCAACTCAACCGAGTCATAAACGAAGACACGGCCTTCGACCGAGGCATCGATGACAAGCGCGAGACGACCTTGCTTTTGCATCGCGGCAAAAGCCGCTTTGGCACGCGCCCACCGTTGGGGCCAGTTGCGGGTTCCGAGGTGAACCCGGAGTCCGACGTTCTTGAAACCGAGGATGACATCGTGATCGAAAGCGATTTCGTCGAGGTTCCCGAGCATTTCATCCTTCGCGCGTGCGGCCACGATCCATTCGAGAAGATCACTCTTCAGTGCGGTGTGCTCGTCGAATCCCCACATGAGCGGCAGTGCTTCGGCTGTCGCGAGCGGAGCGATTTGTTCGCCTTTTTGATCCACAAACCAAAGCGTTTTATTGCGGAATTCAAGAGCGGCCTTGGTCTTCAGCTCCGCTTCGATAACGAGAGTGCTTGGCCAGCGACGAAGAATGCGCGCGGCGCTGATTTGAGGATGACGGAGCAAGGCTTGTTCAAGTTCGCCCAGCTTGAGTGCGAACATGGAACGTCCGCTGTAAGCGAGCAGGCTTTCTTCGATATCTTTCCTCAGCGGGCTCTCCGGGAGACGGACTTCGATGCTCTCGACCCGAAAGAGGGATTCTCGCGAATAGAGCCAGCCTCCGAGCGCCGCGATGCTGGCCACGATGACGACGACCATAGCGATAGCCCAGGCGCGCCTCAAAGATGACCCCCTTCGCGGAACTTCGACAGCTGACGGCGATAGGAGAAGCAGACCAGCTGCTCGACAAAGTCTTCGTAGCTCAAACCATCGGCGGCGGCCGATTTCGGAAGCAGCGACGTCGGCGTCATTCCCGGAAGCGTGTTCATTTCAAGCACGACGGGACCCTGAGGCCCGACGATAAAATCGATGCGTCCGTAGTCTTGGCACTTGAGGACGTGGAAAGTTCGAACAGCAAGAGAGGCGAGCTCGCTTGTAATATCCGCGGAAAGAGGAGCGGGACAGAAGTATTCCGTCGCTCCAACCGTATATTTGCTTTGATAGTCATAGAACTTACTTTTCGGTCGGATCTCGACCGCTGGAAGCGCGCGGCCCTCGAAGATCGGTACGGTTACTTCGGCGCCTTCAACCCATTCCTCGATGACGACATCTTCGCAGAATTTGAAAGAACTCTGCAGCATGCGCAGAAAGGTCTCGCGGCGTTTCCCCTCGGGAATCTGGTCGGCACGATACCGTTCGATTCCGATCGTCGATCCTTCTTGAGCAGGCTTGATGAACCAGCTTTTCGCGAAGAACGTGTCACCGAGTCGGCCGCTTCGCTCTTCTTCGTGGAAATGATTTTCGTTGTTGAACTCAACGTAAGCCGGAGTCGGAATCTTGTCTTGGACGAGAATCGATTTCGTGAAGCCTTTATGAAAACTCACGGACGACGAAAGAACGCCGCTGCCGACATAAGGTACGCTGCGGGTTTCCAGATAACCCTGGACCACGCCGTCTTCGCCGAAGTGTCCATGGAGAGCGATAAAGACGATATCGGGTTTCGAAGCCCACGGCAGTGAATCGAGCGTCTCCGGTCGAACATCGAACGACTTTACGGCAAAGCCCTTCTTCTCGAGGGCAGCGGTAACGCCGGCACCGGTTTTCAAAGAAACTTCGCGCTCGCGCGAAGGTCCTCCACAAAGAACCCAGATGTTTTGGGGACGAGAACCTTGCTTCATCTCTTTCATTCTAGGTCCAGAGAGCGCCGACGCCAATCGAGCGATGCGAGGAATGACGCATAGAATATTTTGACGCCAGCACCCGTCGGACTCGCCACGGATCTCCGTGATATCTTAAAAAAAGATTCGGAAAGGGACGTATTCATGCAAGGCCACCTACAAAAATCCTCGACCAAGTTTTTCCTCGTTACGAGTTTTGCGGGCTTTATTGTGGCCCTTTACACGCTTTGGCACCATGTTGCTCTCAATGGCGGCGCAATGGAGCAAGCCTCTTTCTGCAGCGTAAACTCGTATATCAACTGCGATGCGGTCGCCCTTTCCTCTTACAGCACCTTCCTCGGCTATCCGGTCGCAGGCTTTCTCGTCGTCTTCTACGGGATTCTCCTCTCGCTCGGGACCTCGCTTTATTTCGCCTCCGACCTCGATGCGCGAAAGCTGCGTTCCTCGGTTTTCGTGCTGGCTACGGCCGGAATGATCCCCACGCTAGCGCTTGCCGCCATTTCCGCTTTCGTACTGAAGCTGCTCTGTCTTCTTTGTCTTACGAGCTACATCATCAACATCGTCCTGTGGTGTTTCTCGCTGAAGTTCTACCGACAAAACCCCAAAGGTGAGGGTGTTCATCTCCTGCCTCCGAACTCGGCCCGAGTTCCCGCCGCAGTGATTGCAGTCTTTCTACTGCTCACTCCCCTCATGATGAAGGGAATGATCGGAGCTTCAGATATCGAAGACAACGTTTTGAACACCGTCCTCTATCAGCATTTTTCGCAGACCCCTGCCGGAATCGTGACCACGGGAGTGCCCTCCTTCGGTCCCGAAGATGCGAAGATCGTCGTCGTTTCCTATAGCGATTTCCAATGTCCCCATTGCGCTCGCGCCGACGGCGTCGTTCCCCAAGTGATTCGCGCATCGCCCGGCACGCGCTACGTCTTCAAAAACTTCCCGCTCGATCCCAACTGCAACTCGGCCATGCAAGGGAGCGGACACCCTCTGGCTTGTCTCGCCGCCAAAACCGGCTACTGCGTCTACAAGGAAAAGGGCAACGACGCTTTCTTCGCTTACGAGAAATCGGTTTTCTCCCAGCAGGAAACTCTCAGCAGCGCCCTCATTCAAAAAATCGCTCTCGAGGACGGTGCTTCTAAAGACACCCTCCAGACATGCATTGATAGTCCTGAGACCCATGCCGCAATCGTGGCGCAGACCGAAGAAGCTAAAGCCATCGGCGTCTCGGCCACTCCCACTATTTTTGTGAACGGGCGAAAACTCGAGTACGGCTCGGTCGCTAAAGTTCTCAAGGCCGTGATAGCACGCTACTCGGAGACGTCTTCGAATGCAGGGAAATGAAACGACGCCGGCCAGTGAACAAACGCTTTCTCAACTCATTAAAGAGTTCGAGGAACTGCTACCCGCGTCTTGCGCCGACCTGCTGAAGGACCGAGAACCGTCGTTCATCCGCGACGTCTTGGTCGGTCTCAACGAAAATCAGTCGGGTGACATCTTCAGTCACTTCTCGCACGAGCTTCAGCTGAGCCTCAGTGAAATGCTCTCTGCGCGCCAACTCACCACTCTTGTCACGCACATGTCGCACGACGAACGCGTCGATTTTTTCCAATTACTCCCGGAGGAACGGCAAGAGTCTCTGTTCCGCCGTCTCGCGCAGAGCGAGCGCGACGACATCATTCGCCTGGGCGCTTACGAAGAAGGAACGGCCGGGGCAGCGATGACCTCGGAATACGTTACGCTTCCGATTCAAGATACGGCGACCGAAGCTATCCAGCGCCTCCGTCGCGAAGCTCCCGAGAAAGAAACCATCTATGAATCCTACGTGGTCGACGAACAACGCAAGTTAATCGGTGTCGTGTCCCTGAAAGATCTCATCCTTGCTCCGACGACCCTACGCGTTTCCGAGATCATGCGAACGGACATTATTTATGTCCACTCGTCCGACGATCAGGAAGAGGCCGCGCAAAAGATTGCGAAGTACGACCTGCTCTCGATTCCCGTCATTAATGAGAACGACGCTCTTGTTGGAATCATCACACACGACGACGTCATCGACATTCTGACCGAAGAACACACCGAAGACGTGGAAAAGCTGATGGCGATCACGTCCAGCGGCGGCGAGTACCTGAGCACGTCGTCTTTCGTGCACTTCAAACGCCGCGCGACCTGGATCGTCTCCCTAGCGGCACTCGGCCTCGCATCCGGTTTCATTCTTCACGCGAATGAAAATTTGCTCGATAAGTTTGTCATCCTTGCTCTCTACATGCCCATGATGGCCGACACGGGCGGACACATCGGCGGACAGTCCGTTGCCGTTCTCGTGCGCGCGATCGCGACCGGAGAAGTCCAGGTCAAAGACTGGTGGAAGGTGCTTTGGAAGGAAACCAAAATCGCCAGCATGATGGCTATCATCCTGGCCGTGCTCGCGTTCGTGAAGATTCTTATTCTCTCGAGCCCCGAGGAAGTTCCGGCAGGTTTTTCGATGGTCAAAATCGCCGCAACTATCACGCTCGCCCTGGTCGTGCAGGTCTTCAGCGCGACTTTCATCGGCGCCGGGCTTCCCTTGCTCGCCGAACGCTTCAAACTCGATCCCGCCGTCGTCGCCGCGCCCGCGCTCACAACGATCGTCGATATCGTGGGAATTTTCCTCTATTTCAAAATCGCTTCCGCGATCATGTTCCACTGACTCGTCTCGCGCCTCGACTAGATCGCTTGATGCGTTTCGTGGATCTCGACGACCCAGTAACGAGGGCCGACGTTATCGGGATTCTCTGCAAAATAAATTCCCGCGTGCGTCGGCAGCGGTAAGAGACTTTCGTCGATCGAGGTCTCAAGCTGTTCGCGTAGCGTGGCCCAGGGATTTCCTTTGCGCGGCCAGAGAACGCCCCATACCACGCCCTTAGAGAGCTGCATCATGTCCCAATCGCCAGTGCTGTCGCCCGCGACGAAATACGCTTCCTTTACGTTCTCCATCTCGAGAACCTTACGCTTCTGTTCGGCCCATACGATTCCGTGCGGTCCGTGACTTTCACCGAAAACGCCGTCGACCACGTTGAGTTCCGTTGCATACACGCGCTCGGCCGCTAGACCGTAGTGACGAGCGACCGTCGTGACGCTGAGCTTCGGACTGCCACTCACGACGAATGCGTTCGCGACGTTCTGGCGAAGCAGCGTGCCCATCGGTTCGAGTCGGCGGATGTTTCCCATACTCAAAGCCAGTTCAAGGATCTCCTCGACGATCTTACGCGCGACATCGCAGGGAAATCCCGCCATGAGCGTCGTTTCCATTTCGAAAATTTCTTGATGACCGATCTTGATCGCCTGCTCGTGGCGCATGCGTTCGAAATCGGGGAAGTTCATATCGCGGAGAACGGAAGGCTTCCATTCGGAAGACACACGGTCCGGACTCACGAGTCCCGAGCGCAAGAGACCCCACGCAGCCTGAGTGCCGACGTCGCCGCGCATGAGCGTACCGTCCCAATCAAAGATCCACGGAAGTCCGCGTCCGATTTTTTTGTAGGTTTGAGTGACCCATTCCACCGCCGCTTCGGGCGTCATTGGTTTCCATTTATCAGAGTGCATTGAGAATCCCTTCCTGGGAGCAAGAGACTTTCATCCAGCTCCAATCCTTGGAAAGCGTCGTGGTATTGAGAGCCAAGTCGCGCGAGCTTTTATCGGGGAACACGACGAGCAGACAGCCGCCGCCGCCTGCGCCGCAAGCTTTGACGGAAACCGCACCGAGTTTTTTTGCCCACGTGCCTGCCTTCTTAAGCACGGGAGCGTTGACGGCCGCCGCGAGTTTTTGTCGCGAGGCCCATTCTTCGCCGATGCTCTTCGACCACTCTTTGGTTTTTTGATCCTTCAGCTCGATGCTCATGCGCAGCGAGATTTCTTGGATTTCGCCGAGCGCTTTGCGAACCGAGGCTTTTTTGCCGATGAATTCTTTGTAGACCTGCCAGTTATTGATCCCCGAGTGATGAGGCTTACCGGTGTAGATCAGCGCCATTCTCGAAGCGACATCGTCAGCAATTTGCGCGCTCAGCTTTTCGATTTCGCGGCGGTTTACTCCGAGCGAGAACTTAAGAAGACCGCCAAAGATGGCTGGAACGTAGTCCTGCTCGCCCGCGGGATGCTCGATCTCGATGCCTTCCAGATTGCGGAGCGTTTGCTGATAGCGCCACGGATCGCGACGGATCTGCTCGCTGTGCCCTGAAGCTTTGGCAATCGCGGCTCCGATCGCCACGCCCAGAGTGGAAGAGCCCCCGAGACCCGATCCCGGAGGAACTTCGCTCCACGAGGTCACGGTCCAGAAACCCGTCTTTAGACCCCATTCCTTAAAGAAATATTCGCAGACGCGCTCAACCCAGCGCAGAGGATTGTCTTTCACGCTTTTGGCGACCGACTTTTGCAGCGAAGAGTGCGAGCTGTGCTTACGCTTGATCTTCAGATCGCGACTTTCAATCGTGATCTCGAACTTATCGGAGGGTGCGAAGGAAACTTCGGCATGTGCAAAAAGGTCGAGGGCCATGTGATTGAGGCTGAGTCCTTCGGGATAGAAGAGATAGAGCGGCCACAAATCGAGCGTGCCCCCACTGAGATCGACGCGACAAGGAGCTTTCACATGAACAGTCGTGGGCGTGGACATAAGGGCTCTATCCTAAGGTGAGACTTTCAAGAGCACAATCGCCGCTCCCAACTTGTTGCGGCGCAATAGCCCCCCAGGGTCACATGAAAATATGGAGCGAATCGCGGATATAAAGCGCGACCGCTTCGCCCACCAGCACCATCACGCATGCCGCATAAAGAATACCGGTCGCCGACTGAGTCGCACGTTTGCCTACGGTGTCGCGTACCATTAACGCCAAGATCCAAGGGGCGATGATGCCCCAAATAAGCCTCATCGAGAGAAGAATAAGGCCGTAGCTTCCGAGCTTCAGCCACAGATCGCCTTCGAGTGAGAGGACGGAGTTCGAAGGATTGAGCTTCAGCAAAAAATCCGTGTTCGTAACGTCTTCGCCGAGAGGTCGCCCCATCGGATCGATTAGCGCCGGAGCTGCCATGCGTGCGCGTTCGAAAAGCGCCCAGAGCGTCTCTACGGTTTTTGCCGAGAGCCCGATAAAGAGAAAGCCGGTCAGGCGGGTCAATTCGCGGATAGCCATGCCGGGAACATTGAGGAACCAGTGCCCGAGAAATTGTCCGCCGAAAAAGCCTCCCAGGAGAAGTCCCGAGCCCAGGAAGTTGATCATCGAAGGAGCTCCGAGCGAAGCGTAGGCGACAAAAGGGCCCGCGATTAAGAACGTGAAACCGAGGAGACGTCCCCACGTTGCGTAAACGCGAGCGTAAAGTTCAAAACCGAAGGTGCACAGCGTGAGTCCCGCGAGAGCGGCGCCTGTCGTTCCGACCGCGAAGTATCCGAGGAGCGCCGAAGCTAGCCCGAGTCCCCACACGAATCGGGCGGCGATTCTCACGAATTTTTCCGAGGACTCCGTGCGGCGCACGAAGACGACCGACAAGGCAAATCCCCAGAGAAGACGAAAGAGCAATTCAAAACCTAGCATCGCCATGTTACCTTAAAGAAGTACAACAAAGAGTCTGGGAGGGCTACAACTTTGGAACACTCAATCGGCTTCGTTATGGATTGGCGCCTCTTCTACGTGGTCGGACTGGCTCTTGTTTGCGGCAGCATCGCATTCCGATCCTTCAGACACATCTGGCTGACGATCAACGTGGGTCGTGCCGAAAACCTCAGCGGGGATATTGCTAAGCGCGTGGGCGTCGTACTTAAGAACGCCGTCTTTCAGAAGAAAATGTTTAAAGACCTCGGGCCCGGCATCTTCCACATGTGCATCGTGACCGGTTTTGTCGTTGTTACGATCGGGGCCGCCGAGCACATCATCGACTCGATCCTTCGCGGCTTCTCTTTCCGCATGTTTCTGGGCCCCCTCTATTCGCCGATCATTCTCGCCCAAGATGTCGCTCAATGGCTCGTCGTGGTCGCCGTTGCGTACTTCGCTACGCGCCGTCTGATCACCAAGCCCAAACGTTTGTCCAAAGTCCCCAAGCACCAACGCGACGGCCTCATCATCCTCGCGTTCACGGCCGGACACGTGATCTCCGACATTCTGACCTACGCGTTCCTCACGCGCGCCAACGACCCTCATGGACAAGCCGTCTGGCGTCCGTTGTCGCAAGGACTTGCCCATTTCCTCACCGCCGTTGACCCCTCCACGGCGCATACGCTGGGCTGGGTTTTCTGGGCCATCAGTATCGGATCGGTTTTCTGCTTCCTGATGTACATCCCGCACTCGAAGCATCTTCACATCGTAGCCGCTGGACCTAACATTTTCTTAGCGCGTCTCGAACCCCGCGGGTACCTTTCGCAGATCAATTTCGCCGACGAGACCCAAACGACCTTCGGCGTTTCGAAGCTTTCGGAATGGTCGTGGAAAGATATTCTCGATGCCTACACCTGCACCGCGTGCGGACGCTGCAATGAATTCTGTCCGACCGCCATTACCGGCAAACCGTTGCAGCCGATGAAACTCATCCAGGACTTGAAGGTCTACGCGCAGAACACCGGCGACGCCTTCAGGAAGGATCCCACCGGCGCGAACGTTGGGCCAATGATCTCCGACGAAACCGGAATCTCCTACGATGCCGTGTGGGCGTGCACCACCTGCGCCGCCTGCGTCGAAGCGTGTCCCGTCATGATCGAGCACGTCGACAAGATCGTCGACATGCGCCGCTCGCTCGTCCTCATGGAAGGCCGCATGCCTCAAGAGCTTCAGAACACATTCACGAACTGGGAACGCCAAAGTAATCCCTGGGGCATGCCCTCGGATTCGCGCGACGCGTGGGCGCAGGAACTCAAAGTTCCCCGTCTGGCCGAAAAGCCCGACGCAGAATATCTGTTCTACGTCGGTTGTGCCGGCAGCTTCAACGATCGCAACAAGAAGATCTCCACGGCTTTCGTGAAAATTCTGCAGAAAGCCGGAATCGATTTTGCAATCCTCGGCAAGGAAGAACTCTGCAACGGCGAGACCGCACGTCGCGCCGGCAACGAGTACCTCGCAAAGACGATGATCGACGCGAACATCGAGACGCTCAAGAAATACACCGTTAAAAAAATTCTCACGACCTGTCCTCACTGCTTCAATACACTGAAAAACGAGTACCCCGAGTTCGGATTCCGCGCGGAAAGCGTTCAGCATCACACCGATTTCATCAACACGCTCATGAAGACGGGCAAGCTCCAAGTCCAAGCAAAAAAAGACACCGTGAAGATTGCCTTCCACGATTCGTGCTACCTCGGACGCTACAATAACGTTTACGAAGAACCGCGCGAAGCGTTGCGTGCGATCGGCAACGTCGAAGTTATCGAGATGCCGCGCAACCGCAAGAAGGGTCTGTGCTGCGGAGCAGGCGGCGCGCGTATGTGGATGGAAGAAACTATCGGCAAGCGTATCAACGTCGAACGTGTCGAGGAAGCCCTCGCGACCCAGCCAGATATCATCGCAGCGGGCTGTCCTTTCTGTCAGGTCATGGTGGAGGACGGCGTAAAAGAGAAGCACTCCACAGTTCTCGTGCGCGACGTCGCAGAGATCGTGGCCGAGCAAATCTAATTTTCTTAGGTTAAAGTGGGGCGATGATTTCGAAACACCTCGAGTCCATCGCCCAAAAACTTGGACTCAACCGTGGCGACGAATCCGTCTTCGGAGAGACGAACGGTCAGGCCGTACAAATCTCCTATGAAAAAAAAGGACGCAGTCGTTTCTACTATGTGCGCATGCTCGCCAAGGGACTTGACCCTTCCTTTTTCGAGGGACACGAGACCTGGCTCGCATCGACCGCGATCAAAGCGCGCCAACTGAAGACCGAGGAAGCCCCTGCCGGATCACAGCATCGCACGCTGCTCTGGGGGCCTCTCAGTTTCCCCTTCAAAGACACTTCTGCCCAAAAAATCCCGCCGGGCCTTGAAGTGCTTTCGGCACGCATCAAAGAACGCCTCGGCTCCAGTTCGCGCGTCTGCTCGTACTGCTCCTCAAGTTCGGGCGAAAACATGCTCCTCAATAACCGTGTCACCGTAATGTGCTCGTCGTGCTTGAGCCGTAAGGAAACCGAACACCGGAGCGCATCCAAGACTTTCGATGAAATGCGGCCGAACTACCTCAGCGGTGCCTTCGCCGGATTTTTCGGAAGCTTGATCGGCGCGGGGATCTGGCTAGCGGCCATCGGCTTCACCCAAAAAGACCACCTCATGCTGAGCCTCCTCGCGGGTTTTCTCTGTGGTTGGCTCTACAGGAAGGCTTCATTAAAGGTCGATCTCGTCGGAAAGATGCTGATCATCGTTCTCACCCTCGCGGGCTTCTTCTTTGCGCAGGTCTTGCAGATTTTCTATGCTATTCATCAGCACCATCAGGTCTGGGACTTTGCGGGTGCCCTGCGCGCCTCTCTCGACTCCTTTTCCGGACTCTCGAGCTTTGAAAAAGTAAGGGGCTATCTCTTCCCCATCATCGGGGCCGTCTATGCCGGCTTTTTCCTCTTCCCTAAGGACTCTCTCCTTTTTAAGATCGAACGCGGGACCTCAGCATAGGCGCCTCTGTTAATTTTTTTCGTTCTGATTTTTTTTGTTCGTATTTACTTGGTTGACCGCGTTATTTTCGCTATCTCATTTTGAGGTTCAGAATACGAAAAGGGAGAAATGAATCATGAAACTTCAGAATATTGTTCTCGGTCTCTGTCTTGTTGCACTCGCAGCTTGTGGCAAACGTCTTGAAGGCGATTTGCAAGTGACCCGCGCGATCACAATCAACACCAAAAAAGGTCAGCAGGTTTCCATCCCCGCCGGCACTTACGCTACGGTCATCAAAGCGGGCTCAAGCTCCGCATCCGTCGTCATGGCGACTCAGTCCAAAAAAATCGCATTCGTTCTTCCCGCGATCCAAGCGCTTAAGGATCGTTGGGGCCACGGTCGCGTCTATCTGACCGGCTCACAAATCGGACAGAACTTCGATATCGATCTCGATCTCGACGTCAGCTCCTCCGATTCCAACGGCACCAGCCGCGTTGAAAGCTGCGTCTACGACACACGCACTTACCAAGACTACGTCTGCCGTGATGTCTCTTACCCCGGCCGTGAACACTGCGTCCAAAATCCCGGAACCAACGGCGACGGACGTAGCGACTTCAGCTGCCACACCGAGTACTACAGCCGCCGCGAATGCGGATACGAAACCCGCACCGAGAACATCTACGGCCAAAGAACGATCTACGGTCATTACACCACCGTTCGTCGCACAGGAACCTTCAAGATCGTTCGCGACGGAGCGACGCTCGCTCGTCTCCTCGACAACAAACAATCGCGAACCAACTTCGTCGAAACTGACTCCGGCAACTGCCAACCTTAATTCGTTCGATTAAACGTTAAGCGCCACCAAGGGCTTCGTGGATCGCCGCTCCTTCGGGAGTGGAAGGATCTACGAGGCCCTTGAGTTTTTTGGCCTCAGTAAGCACATCTTCGTTGCCCAGTTTACGAGCCGCTTCATAGGCAGACGCGAGCAACTGCTTCAAGTCTTCCAAGCTTCTCAGATCCATTTTGCGAATTTCCGAGAGGTTAAACATTTCTTTCAGCGTCGAGACCGCGCCTTGATCGCCCACCGATGAAAGAGCGACGGCAGTGTTCCAACGCACTTCCTGATCTTTGTCTTGAAGAAGTTTTTCGATGTCTTTGCGGCTGTTTTCGAGATCGAACTGCACGAGGAACGTCGCGGAGATTTTACGGAAAGAGGCGTCTTCGTCGCCGAGCCAAGCGCGCACAGGCGCCACCGTGTCGGGACTCCGCGCGCTTTCGTTCTTGGATAGAAGCTCGATATAGGCCCACGCGGCATAGAAGCGAATTTCAGGGTCGGTGGTTTTGAGTTCCGCGCTGATCGCGGGGAGAACGTCCACGCTTCCGAATTGTGCGAGCGTGAGTAGAACGTACTTCTTGAAACGAAGATCGGTCGCGTGTTCTTGCTCCATCCCGACGAGGCTATCGAAGAGCTGCTTCTTTTGTTCGGGACTCACTTTTGTTTCCCACTCACCGCGACTTTTCATGCGCTGCAACTCTTGCGAGAGTGCGTAGACCGCTTGCCAACGATCGCCCGACGAGCGCGCTTTTTTTACGGCTTCAATCCGCGCGGGAACATCCTGCGGTTTCTTTTCGAGCAGTCCTCCGATGAGTCCCCACGAGGCCCAGAGAATGAATCCCAGACATGGAATCACGAAGAAGAGGAGCATATGGGAAGCGGCGGGAGATCCGGGTCTTGGGGGCTGTTGAGCAGACATGTCCTTCTTTTCTTACCTGAGCACCTTCCAGTCAAATTTCTCGCACGAATTCCGAAAGCTTAGAGGGTTTCTGCTCTCAAGCATTAACCCGGCTCATCCGAAACGAGGTCTAGTCCTATGGGGGGAGACACATGGACGTTGCCAAGACCTTGACACTTTCCGTACTGCTCGCAAGTTCCGGGGCTTATGCCTCGAATACCTGGATCATTCGCTTGAAGAAAGAATCTCAGACGGCTTCCGCGCAAAGCATCGGCCTGAGTTCTATTTCTCAAACACGTGATCGACTGCTCGCATTCAAGCAGTCGCGCCTCTCCCGCAAAAAAGGACTTCTGCTTCCTCGCACGAACTTCCTTGTCACTGAAGACCTCAGTCCCGGCGAGGTCAAAGAGCTGCGCGACGACCCTTCGGTCGCCTATGTCGAACAGGATATCTCCTGGAAGACCCAAGACAGCGCCGGGGATCCCTCGACGTGGCCCAGCTCTTTCGATCAAGCAGCATGGCTTCACGATCTCATGGGTTTTTCGTCGTCCTCGCCCGATCCTTACGTCACTCCCGACTTAAGTAAGGCGCGCACGATCGTCGCGGTGATCGATACGGGATCGCGCTCGGACCATCCTTTCCTCAGCGCGGCGCTTGAACCTAATCTGGCCGAACTCAACAAAGACGCGGGAATCGACGACGACAACAATGGTTTCGTCGACGATATCTACGGAGCGAATGCCATTACGCGTTCGGGAAGCGGAACCGAATCGAACTCTTCCCACGGCACCCACGTTGCAGGAATCATCAAAACGATTCGGGATCACGCCATCTCCGAATTTCCCGAGGCCGCGCAAGTTTCCATTCTTCCCGTGCGCTTCATTGGCGACGACGGATCGGGCTCCACCGCGACTGCGATCACGGCTCTCGAATATGCACTCGCTCGAGGTGCAAGCGTCGTCAACGCGAGCTGGGGAGCGAAGGGCAATGGCGCCTACTCACAGGCCCTCTACGACGCTTTCGCCAAGCTCTACGCTGCCGACGTTTTCTTTGCCATCGCCGCGGGCAATGCCGACGGAACGGGAGCCAACAACAACGACGCCGTGCCCTTCTTCCCTGCGAACTTCAATATTCCAAGCCTCCTCTCAGTCGCCTCCGTCACGCCGTCCTACAATTCGGCGCTCAATCGACTCGTTTCGCTTGAGCTCTCGTCGTTCTCGAATTTTGGAACAGCAACCGTACAAGTGGCCGCCCCTGGCGACTATTCCGATGGCCGAGGCGGATCGGATGGAATCCTGAGCGCTTACTCGGGCTTCGGGGCGTGGGGAAACCTCTACATCAAGAAACAAGGGACCTCGATGGCTTCACCCGTCGTCGCCGGCATCGCGGCCGTTATGCGAGCCGTCAATCCCACCCTCACCGGATTCGAAACGAAAGAACTTCTTGTGAAGAGCGCGCACCGCTATTCTTCGCTCTCGAAAATCGAGTCCTCATCACTCGTCCATGCGCGTGATGCCATACTCCTTGCCGAAAACTCGGTGAGTGAAGGCACGCACCCTCGCCTGCCCTCCACACCCGTACGCCTGAACTCCTCGCCCGAGACAAGTCCCGCCCAGCACGTCGGAGGATGCGGAACCGTAACGCCATTCAAACCTCAAGGACCCTTCGGTGGAAACTCGCTGGGCCTTCTTTCTGCAGGCTACGCGCTGATGGTTCTAGTGCGTGCGCGTCGCAAGAAAGTGCGTCCCTTAAAAGGGGTCTAGAAGGCCCCTCCTTATCGGGTGTATATAGGGAGGAGTATGAACTCCTCCCGCATCTCTTCGACGCTGCTTTTCTCGACGATCTTCATTCTCGGAGCATGCACGCGACTCACTCTTCCGGCGGCACCGAAAGCTCCCAAAGCGCCCGACTTCCGTGTGCTTACCTATTCGTCGATGACCGGCGAAGGGAGCCTGGGAGTCGAGATCGAGAAAGTTTTCGAAAGACGATGTCGCGAGTCCGCTAAGCCGCTCAGCTGTAACTTGATTCTCATTCCCGAAGAAGGCGAATCGAGTCTCGTCTCGACTTTCATCGCGCGGCCCGCGGGCTTCGACGCGATTCTGGGTCTCGAGACCTTGCAGGTCGCCCAACTCAAAGAACGAAAAGAAGTCGCACGCTCCGAGCTTTTCTCGCGCGGTCCCCACGCCTTCATCGTCGATACGAAAGTTTGGAAAGATTCTTCGAAGTGGCCGCATAGCTGGAAGGATCTCGCGAAATTCCCTAAATCCGTTTTCGTCCAAGATCCTCGCGTCAGTTCGGTCGGCATCGGCTGGCTCAAGGCGATCTTCTCACAAAAATTGATATCGCTCGCGGACGCGAAGATCATCACTAAGAAAGTCTTTCCGTCGTGGTCGCTCTCCTATGCCGCATTTCAGAAAAAGGGCGCACCGCTCGTGTGGAGCTATCAAAGTAGTGAGGCCTATCATCGTTGCGAGGAGAAAACGGATCGCTACCGCGTCTTGCCTCTCGATGAAGGATATCCCGTCCAAGAAGAATTCGTTGTGGTGCCAGGAACAACCCTGTCCGAAGAAGCGAAACTTTTTATGGACGTCGTGCTCTCGGACGAGATCCAATCGCAGATTCCCCTGAAAAACTGGATGTGGCCCGCTTCTTCAACCACGGCCGTTCCCGAGTGCTTTACTCAGACCACGCCCGTGAAGACTCTGGGAGAGGGTGACGCCAAACAGAGCGCGGCCCATCTGCGTGAGTGGATGGATCAGTGGAGTCTCTGATCCGTTCCCGATCGCGGCTTTCTCCCGCGCTGACGACGCTCGTTTCCATTTTTGTCCTGCTTCCGCTTGTGCTTTTTATCGTCGATGCGGTTTTTCGCTTCGAAATCTCTTCGCTCACTTCGATTTTTTTTCAACTGCTCCTGCGCTCCGTCGTCTTCGGATTCTTCCAGGCCCTCATCAGCGCTTCGCTCTCCCTTGTTCTCGCCTTCGGATTGAGCCTCTGGCTTCTGTCACTTGCTCCCGAACTTCGCATGCGTCTCATTGCTCTTGTACGCCCGCTGGGCCAACTGCTTTTTGTTCTGCCGGGAACGGCGATCGCGTTGCTCGTGCTTGCTTTACCCACTTTTTTTTTGGACGGCTTAGAAGGGATGGGACTGATCGTTAGCGCCCACGTCTTGTGGTCGGTTTTTTTCGTAGCGACTCATGTCTTTGAGCGCCTCAACGACTGGCTCGAAGCCGAGGGAGCCGATCTTCTTCGCGCCTCGAAAAGCCTCGGAGCGTCTCCATGGCAAAGCGTGAGAAGCGTCGTTTTCCCCCTACTTAAGAACGAAACGCGGACGTGGTTTCCGCTCATTTTTCTCTGGAGTTTTGGAGCCTTCTCGACCGTGCTCTTGCTGGGTTCCGGACCGCAGCACTCCACGCCGGAAGTTTTACTTTATTACACCCTTATCAATGACGTCGAGTCAGCGCGACTACTGGTGGTCTTCGCATTTACGCTCGCACTTCAATTGCTGCTTCTGAAAGTTTTTTCCAGCCGGGCACGCTTCGACGACGAGACCCTTCGTCTACAAAGTCCTTCGTCCTTAAATATTGAGCGCCACGAAAAGTTTTCGCTGCCGCAATCCTCCCTCTTCGCATTCGTTTCGCTCGCATTGCTTCTCGCGACGCTCGCATTGATCGTCACTCAGATCGTCGCCATCATTTCTGCCGGAATGCCGGACCCCTCACTCTGGAGCGGCCTTGTGAACACCTGGCTCTATGCCTTTCTCGCTACCCTCTTTGCACTGCTGCTCTTTTTTCTGGCAGCAGCTTCCTCTTCCGAGACCCGGAGACTTCTCGTCTTTCTTTTCGCGCTTTCGCCGGTCCTTCTCGCGACAAGCTGGAGTCG
>JBDSDI010000306.1:0-5431 GCA_039920645.1 Bdellovibrionota bacterium
TGTAAGGAATGAACTGGTGGTAGCGCTTGTTCTCGGCGATCTTTTCGAAACCGCGGTGCAGGAATCCGATTTCCGGAACGCACTGGACCACAGTCTCGCCGTCGACTTCGAGAATGAGACGAAGGACGCCGTGGGTCGCAGGATGCTGCGGGCCCATGTTGAGCACGAGCGTATCTTTCTTTTGTTTTTTGATCGGAGTGATCGGCTTTGGATACGAGACGAGAGATTTCTCAGCAGCGCGGGAGTAGGGGTTCGTGCCGCGGTCGCGCTTGACCTTCTCTTGGATTTTCATGAAAGCTTGCAGCAGCGCTTCGGGACGCGGAGGACAGCCCGGAACGTAGACGTCGACGGGAATGACTTTATCGAGACCCTGAACGACGGGGTAGCTGTCGAACATGCCCCCCGTGCAAAGGCACGTGCCCATAGCGATGACCCACTTGGGTTCCATCATTTGGTCGTAGATCGTACGCACGACGGGCGCCATTTTGTACGTCAAGGTTCCTGCGACGAGCATCACATCCGCTTGGCGAGGTGAGAAACGCAGAACTTCGGAGCCGAAACGCGCGAGGTCGAACTTGGGTCCGACCGCCGCCATCATTTCGATCGCGCAGCACGAAATCCCCATGGGCATCGGCCATAGACTGTTCGCGCGGCCCCAGTTGATGACTTCATCGAGTCGGGTCGTGATGATCGATTCACCGAGTTTGGCTTCGAGTCCCATACGTTGTCCTAACCTCTTTTTTCCATGCCCGTTTTAGACGGGCTCCAGCTGATCTTTATTTTGTTGGCGATCGATTCGCAAAACCTCTTTAATATCTCCGCGTTGTTGGTAGCTGCGGAGCAGCAAGTCTTGGCGTTTTAAGATGCGTTCGCTGCGATCAATTTTGAGGAGAATTCGCTCCAAATGAATGTCCTGCAATTTTCCTAGGCGAGCGAGTTCAATGGCACGCTCACCGGCACGACGGTAGTAGTCGCGTTGCTTGCGTTGGAGTCGTGCGGAATCCCACAGCGTTTGAAGAACCTTGCCGGTTCTTAAAAGCTCGCGAAGCGAGGGTGCTACGAATCGGCGGACCCAACTGTAAAAACGCCAGCTAACGGAGTCGCGAGGTCTGCCTGATTTCATTGCTCCTGATTCTCTTATGAAAACAGGGCACTGGCAACTCAACGTGAAGGTTTCTTCAGAGGCAAATTTTCGAGCAGGCATTGTCTCGGAGAGGCGTGACGTGTAACACCAGTGATCTAGTAAAAACTTCGTGCCGAAGTGGCGGAATTGGTAGACGCAGTGGATTCAAAATCCACCATTCGCAAGAATATGAGAGTTCGAGTCTCTCCTTCGGTACCATCATGAGCCTCCCAAAGAGAAGGCTCCTTGAGATAAACCTTTAGTAGATCCAGCAGCCGACAGGTCGGCAGGCGCGGGAGTAGGCGAGGCACTGGTCTTGAGCGCGGCGCTCGGCCCAGTTGCGGAAGCGATCGACGGAGTAGAAGCGTTGGCCTCTGAGATTCTCTGAGGAGCATTCCCAACGGGGCTCGCGTCCGGGATGAGGGCGAGGGTGGAAAGCTTCGGAGGCCGCGCTGAGGCTCGGAACCATGCTCAGGGCGAAGACGACGGACGCGATTTTTATTCCAAATGATTTCATGATTTTCTCCTTCATGATCGGGACTGCCTCAAATCTAGTGCGAGCCCTTTAAGGGGAGATGGCTTAGCTATCGAGTTTTCTTAATAATTCAGAGAAAGTGATGCTTGACGATAAAGGGTCGACCCGCTAGAAGCTTGGACTGCTATGAAACCAGGTATTCACCCTAAGAACTATCGCCACGTTGTTTTCCAGGATATCTCCTGTGATTTGATCTTCCTCACGCGTTCCACGCTCGACAGCAAGGAAAACGTGAAATGGAAAGACGGTAAAGAGTACCCCCTGATCAAGGTCGACATCTCCAATGAGTCGCACCCCTTCTTCACGGGCAAAACCCGTATGCTCGACACCGAAGGCCGCGTCGACAAGTTCAAGAAGAAGTACGCGAAGCGCTAAGCGCCCGCCTGCAACTTTCAAACTCGTTCTACAGACGGGATTTCTCGCGAGAGGGATCCCGTTTTTCTTTGCCCTAAGCCGGACCTAAAATCTCCTTCACTCCCGAGGGGATTTTCGCTAGAGCGTCACCTATGTCGAACACACCCAATTCCTCCGCTCCGACTCTCAACCTCAAAGTGGGCCTCGCAGAAATGCTCAAAGGTGGCGTGATCATGGACGTCGTCAATGCCGAGCAGGCGCGTATCGCGGAAGATGCGGGCGCGGTCGCCGTCATGGCGCTTGAGCGCGTACCGTCCGACATCCGCAAAGAGGGCGGCGTTGCTCGCATGTCGGATCCTCGTCTCGTGGAGGACATCATGGCCGTGGTCGACATTCCCGTCATGGCCAAATGCCGCATCGGTCACTTCGCCGAAGCGCAAATTCTCCAAGCGATCGGCGTCGACTACATCGACGAATCGGAAGTTCTCACTCCTGCCGACGACCGTTTCCACATCAACAAACAGAACTTCAAAGTTCCTTTCGTTTGCGGCGCAACGAATCTCGGCGAAGCGCTTCGTCGTATCGGCGAAGGCGCGGCGCTCCTGCGCACGAAGGGCGAGCCCGGAACCGGTGATATCGTCGAAGGCGTGAAGCATCTGCGCACCATCACGAACGAGATCCGTCGCCTTACGATCCTCTCCGAAGAACAACTCATGACCGAAGCCAAAGAAATCGGCGCTCCCTACGAACTCGTTCTCTGGGTCGCACGCGAAGGTCGTCTTCCCGTTCCGAATTTCGCGGCGGGCGGCATTGCCACTCCAGCTGATGCAGCTTTGATGATGCAACTCGGCGCTGAAACCGTCTTCGTAGGAAGCGGTATCTTCAAATCCGAAAATCCCGCTCTCTTCGCGAAAGCGATCGTCAAAGCGACCGCTCAGTTCCGCGATCCCCAAGCATTGCTGGATGCTTCGCGCGGCCTTGGTTTTGCGATGCGTGGCCAACAAGCGCGTGGCCTCGATCCGTCCGAACTGATGGCTCCTCGCGGCTGGTAAGAAAGTTTTCGAGATGCAGCGTCGGCGCGTTGGGATTCTCGCTCTGCAGGGCGCGGTCGAGCCTCACAAGGCTCACCTCGAAGCCCTGAGCTGTGAGCCGGTCGAGATCCGGACGCGCGCCGATCTCGAGAAAGCCGATTTCGGCGGACTTATTCTTCCAGGCGGCGAGAGTTCCACGATGCTCCGTCTTCTGAACATCTTCGGCATGAAAGAAGCGCTCGTTGCCTACGCCAAGACCCATCCGGTGTGGGGGGTCTGCGCGGGTTCGATCCTCATGGCGCATCACGTGGAAAATCCCGAACAGGAATCTTTGGACCTTATCGATCTCGACGTTCGTCGCAACGCTTACGGTCGTCAGCTCGATAGTTTCACCACCGAGCTCGCGGGCATGCGCGAAGCGGCCTTTATCCGCGCGCCCCAATTCAAGCGCGTGGGCAGCGACGTGAGAGTGGTGGCGAGCCATAATGGCGAGCCCGTCTGGATCGATTCCGGTCGTCACATGGCGACGAGCTTCCATCCCGAACTCGCATGGGAAAAACCCTCGCCCGTACACGTAGCCTTCGTCGCAAAAATCAAAAACGCGAAGTCTTAGCTAACGCTCATTCTGCAACGTGATATGAGTCGCCAAGCCAGTTCACGGAGAACGGGTGGAGGATCTTGTCGCGGAAAGGCCACATCTCGGAGGTCGGACGGCCCTGAAGATCGACGATGTTTTGCATGCGCAGGAGCGTGAAGGACTTGTACGAAAAGGTCTGCAGCGCGCTGGCAATGTTGTCGTAGCGGCTCGGGTTGTTAGAGATCGCCAGAGCATTCTCGCCATTGATAGGCAGGCCGATGCGGTTGGCGATTGATGAGACTTCTTCGAGGATCGAACGGGGTGCGCTGTAGAAGGGTGCTTTGAACTTGTCGTTGTCGTCCATTTCCAAACAGGTGAAGGTCAGCTCGACGTTGAGGTCCTTCATCGCCTTGAGAATATCTTCGTAACGGTAATAGCCCGCCGTGTATTCGGCCGCGCGGGGCATCGTAGGACTGTTGTGCAGCCAGTGAACTCCTGACATCTTGGCGCCGAGTCTCAGGTCGGGCATCAAGGGCAAGATGTTCTCGCGTGCGAGCTGGGTCATGATTTTCAGATGCTGGATCAATCGGCCTTCGTACCACGTAAGGAAATCGTCTCCGTAAACGGTCTTGGCGCCTTCGATGAAGAAACGGTCGCCGTCTGTGGGGAAATTGATTTCGTCGAAACTCTTCAGATCCGTATGCCAGTCCGCGTTCAGCAGGCGCAAATCGCCTTTGTATTTGGTGTAGACGTAGCTGCGGAAGTCGCGCAGGCCCGAGCTGCCGTAGACTTGGAAACTTCCGCGGTTAGGGTAGCTCCATCCGGCGGGACCATAGTACGAAGGGTAGCGCAGTTCGCCGGCGGGTCCCATGCTCAGGTAGAGCTTGGGAATGATGCCTTTGAAGCTTTGGAAATGTTCAGCGAAAGACTTCATCGCTTCGGCATATTGTTTGTGGATGGGTTCGAAAAAGTGGGAGACGTATTCGCCATTCACGAAGCCGTGCTCGTCGCGGAATTTCATTTCCTGTTCGGATCCCAAAGTCCATACCCACGCGGGGAGGGGAACGTTGCAATCGTCGCCGACGTTGCCGCCGCATTGGTGGAAGGAAAGAATGGGGATCCATTTGAGACCGGAATCGGCTACGACCTGAGCGTAAGTTTGGTAGTAGCTCCAATCGAATTGGTTATCGCCCGCAGCTTCGAAGTCTCCCCACCAAATGTCGGTGGTGATCGCCGAGACGCCGGAATTTTTCAGAGTGGTGAGCTGATTGCGGAAAACGTCCCACTGTTGAATGTGACCGAGAGGCGCCATCACATTCACTTGAGTTTTGAGAGTTTCGTTTTCGGAAACCAAAAAGCCGCTGGCATTTACGTGTGAACTCAAGAGCGTGACAAATAGTGTCACGTAGGAGGACAAGCGACTTTGCATGGAGTCTAATGTAGCGATTCGGTTGGAGGGGTCAAATGCGAATTTTCGGCTGGAGTCTCTTAGTTTTAATGGCTTCTTGTGCTCACAAGCAGTTAAGCCCCGCGACCCCCTACAACAGTGCCAAAAATCGCAGCTCGTCGTACGAGGCCCACGGCAAAGGCTTCGCTGTCGCTACCCAGGGGGTCTACGCGACCGATGCGGCTTTCCAGATTCTCCATCAAGGCGGCAACATCGTCGATGCCGCTGTGGCCATTTCTATGGTCCTTTCGGTTGAGAGGCCTCATTCCACGGGACTAGGCGGCGGAGGCTTCCTTTTGTGGGGTCAGGCCCGTTCCGATGGCAATAAATTCGAAGCATGGGACTTCCGCGAGCGGGCCCCCTT
>JBDSDI010000307.1:0-4703 GCA_039920645.1 Bdellovibrionota bacterium
GATTTCCTCTCGAGGGCAAAGGCCACGGATTTTTGGGAAAGGATGCTCGGTGCAATCCTGTTTGACGTCGCCCAGATGCTTTAAGGAGCCTCCGGGCTGGTTCAGGTTCTTCCACTGGGCTTCGGCACCCAGTTTTTCGTGAAGTCGGAGGAAGCCCCCGATCGGAATTCCATCGATCATATAGAGAACTGACTCGCCGGCGACGCGGGATTCGGGATTTGCGGGGTCGCGTAGATAAGTCAGTGCGGTGGGGATGGCTTCCTGGAGGATGAAATCCGAGATTGGCACCGATTCTTTGCCTTTGCGCATCTTGTTCTTGTCGGAGCGATCCCAGGCGAGGATCTCCTCGGGACGGCGGATCTGAAGAACGCCCATGCCGTAGGTTCCGGCGTCATTCTTGATGAAAAGGGCAGGCTCTTCATTGATGCCGCGCTCTTTGTACTGCTGCTTGAGAATCGTCGTGAGGCGGGTGGCTTCGTCGAAAAGACGCTGACGGTCGGCCGCGTCCTCGACGTTGATACCCTTGAGCGTGGAAGACAAGGTTTCGAAGTACCACGGATCGAAGAACTCGAACTTTTTGGCGAGGATCTTTAGCAGTCCCGAAATGATCTCGAAATGCTGGCTCTTGCGGCGGCGGTACCATCCAAGTGAAGGGTTCGGGAAGATGGGTAGCGTGTTGCCCTCGAGGAACTTCGGCAGACCGCCGCTCATGTCGTGATTCAGAAGGATCGCATCGGCGCCTTTCAGGGCCTCTTCGGCCGGAAGGTAATTCAGTTCGCGCCCGCTGGGTGTTTTGATGGTCCACGCTTTCGGAATCGGGGGACCCGACCAAGCCAGGCGAGGACGGACGTCCGCTTTTTCAAGCAGACCTAAAATACCGGCGAGGTTCTCGAGGTAGCCCATGTTGTTGGTGTGGGCTTCGGGCACGACGGTCACGTTCCAAGGGCCAGTTTTCAAAAGTTTCGCCGAGAGAAACTGGCGCATCTTCTGAGCGCCGCGCTCGCGATCGGACTCCGACAGCAGGTTGAATCCCGCAGGGAAAATGTTCACATCGACCGAACAGATTTTCCAACCCGCATCGCGAATATCCATCGACGAATAGATCGGATAACCGCAGGTTGAGGTCTGCTCCGCCAGGACCCGGAGGACCTCCGGCAGCTTCTCAATCAGTTCTTTGAAAAAGGCGTCTGACCTGTTTGTTCCCATTGGCGGAGAATGTCCTTTCCGATTGTGGTCAGCGCCGCGAGATCGAGCTGAGAACTCGAATAGCGCGGAACGCGGACCCAGTTGCAGGCATAGTCTTGGATTTTCGAAGAGAGCGCGCGGACGTTTTCATCCTGGGCGTGGTGTTGTTTGAGAAGGGCGTCGGCAGCATGGTTTCCGAGCGCGGCGGTGAGCGGTTTGAGATCCGCCGGTAGCTCGCTTGGCAAACAGCGGTTGAGGACGAGCAGATCGGCTTTGTGCATTCCGTGCGCGAGGACTTCCTTGCCGAGCAAATGCGCTTCTTCAATCGGGTAACGTTCCGGAAGCGTCACGAGCAGCACGCGTGTGTCGTCGCGTCTCACCCAGGCTTCGGCGCCGTGTGCGGTATCGCGCAGCGCCTGGTGGACGGGGCGACTTTCGGCGAGCAGCGAAGAGAGTTCGCCCATAAAGCGGCTGCCAAGGAATTTTTTGAAGATCTCGAGGGCCTGGCCCTTTGTGCTGCGGAAGACCTTCGAGAAGAAGCCGCCCTTTTGCGCGGGCTCCTCGTCCTGGAGGAAGATTTTGAGAATGCTATCGTCGAAAAATTTCAGCAGGTGGCGCGGGCTTTCGATGAAGTCGAGGGCGTGACGGGACGGAGGCGTGTCGAGAACGCAGACGTCGTAGTCTCCGGAAGCGCCCAGACGCAGCAGACGCTCAATGCTGAGATATTCTTCGATGCCGCCGAGCTGTTCCTGGATGATGTTGAAGAGGCGATTGTTGAGAACGCGCGCCACAAAAGTTTCGTTCTTGATGTAGCGTTTTACGAGATCAGTGAAGGCGGAGCGCGAGTCGAGCCAGAGGGCATCGAGGTAGCCGGTGCCTTGGGTGAAGACGCGCTGAGGATCGTTCGAAAGCGTCTCGAGGCCGAGGGCTTGTGCGAGTCGCTTGGCGGGGTCGATCGTAATAACCGCGGTGCGCAGTCCGCGCTCCGCGAGCGCGAGTCCGATTGCCGCCGAGCTGCTGGTCTTGCCGACGCCGCCGGAACCGAGGACGAGAACGAGTTGCGCGTCGATCTTCATGGGAGTTACGATATCGATGCTCATTTCAACTCCTTCACCAGAAGTTTTACGATGGGGGCGAGGTTCTCATGACTCGAGAAGACTTCGGGAATACGTACGACGAAGTCTTGAAGATTTTGTTTCTTGAGAAAATCCTCGAGTAACGCATCCTCTTCATCGGAGCGTTCCTTTTCGAGACGTGCTTCGCGGGCCCATGCCGTGTTCCACGCATCGAGCGTCACAGGGGAAGGTGCTTCGGAACTGGCGACAACGGGCGGGCGGACACGGTTCAAGACGAAACGCGATTTCGGAAGTCCGAGCGCTTCGAGACCCCTGGAAAGATCGGCGGCTTCTTTGAGCGGAAGTTCTTCGGGAGTACTGAGAACGTAGAGACGCGTGCGAGAGGGGTCGCGCATAAGGGACATGATCTCCGAAGCTTGCTTGAAAACGATGCCCGATCCGAAAACTTCGACGAGCGCCTGCGTGCTTCTGAAAAGCATTAGGGCGTGACCCGTCGAGGGAGCGTCCATGACGACGTGTCTCCACGGACGGCCCGTTTCGGGAGCCTCGCCCTCGGTGGCTTCCCAGTGAATTTTTCCGAGAAGTGCCGCAGGTTCCAGGCCGGGACAAACATCGACGAAGGCCGAGACGACTTTATTGGAGAGGACAGTGTCGACGAGGCGATCGCGAAGGCCCGACGTGATTTGTGCGAAAGCAGAATCCTGTTGGCCGAGCGAGAGCAGGAGACTGAAGTACTGGCGAAACGCGGGCTTGGGCAAAATGCGGCTCGCCCAAACGTTGTTGAGATCGCGTACGGACTGCGCTTCGTAGCGGAAATGATCTTCGAGTCCGAGCAATTCGAGCGAGCGTCCCGAGCCCTGCACTTCAATCAGAAGAATCGGGCCTTCGCCTTTTTCGGCGAGCGCCCGCACCAGGCTTGCCGCGAAGGTCGACTTTCCGACTCCGCCTTTGCCGGTAATGATATGCACGAGGGTGCTGGAACTGGAACTCACGACGTCCCTTTTACTCCGCTCAAGTCGACGTCGTATAGCGGCGTTTCGAGAATTGCGTGGATAGCCTGCAAGACGCGCGACGCAGAGAGAAGGCCGGCATGTCCGACACCCTCGAAATAGAGATTAGGGATATGCGGAAGAATCGTATCACTTGCGGGTGTTACGATGTCGAGGGTCCCGCGGAGGTTCCAGTATTGGATGCCTCCGGGAAGGGGAAGTTCTTTTAGGGAGTGCATGAGATCCGAGTGCGGCGAGAGATCTTTCACGCACTTGGGGTACTGGAGACGGTAAAAGAATTTGTTCCCTTGGTGAGGGACTCCGAGGAAAATCACCTTATCAACGAATCGAGCGAACTCGAGATCCTGGAGGGCCGTGCGAACCACGATACCGCCCAAGGAATGCGCCACGATGCGCACTTTCCCCTCATAACCGGATTTGAGATGTTCTTCGGCGAGTTCGATGACTCGCGCTTTGAGCTGGTGAGCCATGCGATCGATGCTTCGCACGCTCGTCCACAGTTCGAGACTAGAAAGTTTCGAGAAGCCGTTGCGCTTCAACATGCGCTCAATGGCGTAGAAAGCGCTCGAATTATGGAAGATGCCGTGCACGAGAAGAACGGGGCAATTGTGCTCTACGCGGAGCTCTTCTTCGCTGAGGGTCTGATGGCGCAGGCGATTGTGAAGCCAGCCGAGGCTCCAGCCGACGGGATGATACGTCGTCACACTGAGGGTACGCAGACTTTCTTTGACGAGGCGTAAAATCATCACTCTTCCTTGTGCGTGAGCTTACTCAATTCCTGGGCGCTACGCGAAGAGATATCGAGGAACGTTTGAGTGATAAAATGTTCCGGTTCGGCCACGACAAGAGGGACGCCTCGGTCTCCTTTTGTCACTACGAGGGGATGAAGCGGGATACGTCCCAAGAAATTCAGGCCCTTCTCGCGTGCTTTCGCCTCAGCACCGCCCGAACCGAAAATGTCTGTCACGGTGCCGCATTTTGGACAGACGAAACCGCTCATATTTTCGACGAGTCCCAAGACGGGAACTTTGAGTCGTTCGAACATGGAAAGACTCTTCAAGGTGTCGATGAGGGCGATGTCCTGAGGAGTCGAAACGAGCACGGCTCCCGTGATGGGCGCGGTGTGGGCGATGCTCAGATGCACGTCACCGGTTCCGGGCGGGAGATCGATGACGAGATAGTCGATGTCTTCGCGTTGAGGATTGGATGGTGTTGCGAGCCAATCGACATCCTTCATCATTTGCTGAACGGCCTTGCCGATCTGCGGGCCCCGCCAGATAACGGCTTCGCCGATCGGCGCGAAAAAGGCGAAACTCATGACGGGAATACCGAAGGCCTCGGTCGGAAGAATTTTTCCGTCCTTCACTTTGGGACTCTCGGAAAGCCCGAGCATCTGAGCGAGACTCGGGCCGTAAATATCGGCGTCGAGCAG
>JBDSDI010000308.1:0-10079 GCA_039920645.1 Bdellovibrionota bacterium
GCCCTACAAAAAACTAAGGGCCGGGTCCTCGATGAGGACCCGGCTCTTTTTATTTTTTTATGACCAAAATTAGGCCTGCGCGACCGCGCTCATGACGAGCGTTTTCTCCTCGGCCGATCCTTTGCTCACATGCACCTCAACCGTGTCGCCTTCGGAAAAGGCTCCTTCGAGAAGTTTTTTCGAAAGGGGAACCTGAAGTTTACGGTAGATCGCACGCTTCAGCGGACGCGCACCGAACTGAGGGTCGTAACCCTCGTGTGCGAGATAGTCTTTGGCATCGTCATCCAGGCGAAGCACGAGCTTGCGTTGCAGAAGAATCTTGTTGAGACTTTTCACCTGAATATCGACGATTTCGCGAATGAGCTTCATGTCGAGCGAGTGGAAGACAATCGTTTCGTCGATGCGGTTGATGAACTCTGGCCTGAGGTGGTTACGGAGCTGATCCATCAGCTTCGCGTGGAGTTTCTGTTCCGATTCGCCAACCGAATCGAGAATCAAATCGGAGCCGATATTGCTCGTCATAATGACAACGACGTTGCGGAAATCCACCACCCGACCCTGACCGTCCGTGAGGCGTCCGTCGTCGAGGATCTGCAAGAGAACGTTGAGCACGTCGGGATGCGCCTTCTCGATTTCGTCGAGGAGCACGACGGCGTAGGGACGTCGACGAATCATCTCCGTGAGCTGACCGCCTTCTTCGAAACCGACGTATCCCGGAGGCGCGCCGATGAAGCGCGATACGGAATGTTTTTCCATGTACTCGCTCATGTCGATGCGGACCATCGCCGACTCGTCGTCGAAGAGGAATTCGGCGAGGGCTTTGGCGGTTTCAGTCTTTCCGACTCCGGTGGGCCCCAGGAAGAGGAAGGAGCCGATCGGTTTGGTGGGATCCTTCAGACCGCTGCGTGCGAGACGGACGGCATCGGCCACGGCTCGAAGCGCATCGTCTTGGCCGCGCACACGCTCACGCAGTCGATCTTCAAGCTTCAGAAGTTTTTCGCCCTCGCCTTGGAGCATGCGATCGACGGGAACACCCGTCCACCGCGAGACGATATGCGCAATGTCTTCAGCTTCGACTTCTTCTTTGAGCATTTTCTTTTCGGACTGAATATCTCGAAGCGCCTTCTGGGCGGTTTCGATGGACTTGGCGATCAAAGGCAGCTTTCCGTATTTGATCTCCGCCGCTTTCTGAAGCTCACTCGAGCGCTCGGCCTGGGCGAGCTCGGTCGCAAGTTGTTCGCTCTCGGCATTGAGGCGACGAATGGTGAGGAGCTGTTCCTTTTCTTTGAGCCAGTGGCCTTTGAGTTCCTCGATCTGTTCTTTTTCGGAGGAAATCTTCGCTTCGATTTCGCCGAGACGCCGTTGCGATTCGTTATCTTTTTCTTTCTTAAGAGCTTCGCGCTCGACTTCGAGCTGCATGACTTCGCGCACGCGTTCGTCGATGGCCGTGGGCATGGAATCGATTTCGATGCGCAGTTTAGCCGCAGCCTCGTCCATGAGATCAATCGCTTTGTCGGGCAGGAAACGATCCGTGATATAGCGGTTTGATAGCTGAGCGGCGGCAATGATCGCGGCGTCCTGGATGCGCACGCCATGGTGCACTTCGTATTTTTCCTTGAGGCCGCGCAAAATCGAGATCGCTTCCTCGACGCTCGGTTCGCCGACGTAAACTTGTTGAAAACGTCTTTCGAGTGCCGGATCCTTCTCGATGTATTTGCGGTATTCATCCAACGTCGTGGCGCCGACGCAGCGAAGCTCGCCGCGCGCGAGCGCGGGCTTCAGCAAATTGCCCGCGTCCATCGCACCGTCGGTCTTGCCCGCGCCGATGAGCGTGTGGAGCTCATCGATGAAGAGAATGATTTCGCCCTGGGCGTCTTGGACTTCCTTGAGGAAGCCCTTCAGACGTTCTTCGAATTCGCCGCGATATTTCGCGCCCGCCACCATGCCGCCGAGGTCCAGCGAGCGAACCTTTTTTCCTTTAAGACTTTCGGGGACGTCGCCCTTGATGATGCGCTGAGCGAGGCCTTCGGCGATCGCAGTTTTGCCCACGCCGGGCTCGCCGATAAGCACGGGGTTGTTCTTGGTACGGCGGGAAAGAACCTGGATCACGCGGCGAATTTCTTCGTCGCGACCGATCACGGGATCAAGTTTGTTTTGAGCGGCGAGTTCGGTGAGATCCTTGGAATATTTCTCGAGCGCGCCAAAGGACTCTTCGGCCGTGGCGGAGCTGGCCTTGGCCTGACCGCCGCGTTTTTTAACGAGCGCATTCTTGAGGCTCGCGAGATCGAAGCCACGGCCTGAAAGTTTTTGCGACAGCGTCGAAGGCACCATTAACAGTGCGAGGAAGAAATGCTCGACCGTGACGAACTGATCGCCCATTTGAGTCGCGAGCGTTTCGGCCTGCTGAAGTGCGGCTTGGAGATCGTTCGCGAGACCGAGGCCACCTCTCTGACCCGAAACGTTCGGAAGCGTCTTCGTGATCTGCGCGCAGACATCTTTGAAAGCGTCGAGTTTGTTTTGATCCTTCAGAACTTGGGTGACGGGCGAAGTTGCTTCTTCAATGAGGCTCTGCGCCAAGTGGACGGGCTCGATCATGGGATTGGAGCGCGTTTCAGCGAGCTTCTGCGCCGCTGCCAGGGCCTTCTGGGCCATCTCAGTATATTTTTCGAAGTTCATACCCCAAATATGGGGTCAAATTTTTCAAAATCAAGGGCCGAAGGGGCCCTTAGTCTTCTTCAGTGGCTTGAATTTCTTCAAGATTCGGTGAGATGAAAGTCTCCGATTCACGGAACGCGATGATGTCACCGTCCTGAGCGATGGTTTCGCGCAGAGCTTCGGCTTGGTCTTTTTGACCGAGCTTTTCCAGGCCCATGATCGCATAACGGATCTTGCCGAGACTTTGCGCCTTGGCGACGCATTGTTCGAGATGCGAATGCGAAACACGGTCATCGCCGAGAAGACGCGAGATCTTCAGCAAGAGGAACATGTCCCCTTCCGAGATCACCTGCGAAACTAGTCCTTCAAGTTCAGTCGTCGACTGTGCCTTCGAAAAGAAGTCGATCGCATCGCTGAGATGTCCTTCCGAGGCATACGCTTTCCCGAGCGTCAAAATTTCGGCAGCACTCGCGCGGCGAGTACCGAAAAGAATATCGCGTTTAGTGATGGAACCGGGAAGCTTCATTCAAGTTTTCCTTCTGTCTCTCCGAACAAGAGTTACACAGACAATCTGCGTTCTCAAGGAGGGGAGCCCATGACACAAAAGCAAAAGAACTCAAAAACCACTACGGTCGCTAATCAGCGCGTTAAGGTGCTTTATCAAAATCTGGGCGGAACGTGGTACGCTTTCGCGAACATCAACGAAGAGATTTTCTTCGCTCCGATCAACTTCAAAGCCGTGGCTCCGAAGACGACGGACGAGACTGCGACAAATGGCCGCAAACTCATCCAGCACCCCAACAGAGACGCTGCTTAAGCGAACTTGCGTTTCTTGTTCTTAGTAAGACGCTTGCGAGCCTTGGTGAATTTCGCCTTGGTCTTGGCGTTTTTCTTTGCAGATTTACGACGGTTTTTTGCGGTTGGTTTCTTAGCCATAATGGTCCTCTCACGCTAAAATAGAACGGGTTGGCTCAGATATGAAGAAAGACTTTTTCTTAGACTCAAATAAATTAGGCCCTGCCGGGGAATCCAATGGCGGCGGCGGCTCTAAAAGCGGCATTAATCGCCGTTTGAAGGCCCGTTATGCGGTCAATATCAAGGTCGAGATGCTCACCAAGGGCCTCAACCATTTCAACGTCGAGAGATGCGCCAATGTGTCCCTCGGGGGCCTTTTCGTCTGTACGGACTACCTGGCCGAGGAGGACGAACGCGTCCACGTTCGGGTTATTTTCGCCGACAAAGAGGCCTTTTTCGACGTAAAGACCCGTGTTGCCTGGACTTGCGACGGTACCGGCTCGCATCCCAAGGGCCTTGGCCTCGAATTCGTCGACCTCACCAAAGAACAGAACGTGATCATCCAGCATTTTCTCAAAGACTACGTGAATGTCCAAGGCGATTAACTTCGTAAAGGGCTTCTGGAAGCGTTACCGCAAAGCCAAGATCAACGTCCTGGCGTCGTCTTTGGCCTTCTATTCCCTCACGTCTATCCTCCCGATGTTCACTCTGGGCTTCTGGTACCTCACCACCGTCGGAGTCACTGAGAAATGGCTGCACATTGCTCGCGGTTACATCGTCTCCCACTTAGATTTCGGCTCGGGCGAGAGCGTCCTCGATGCTTTCAATAAAGTGACCGCCGCCTCGGCCGGATCGTCCTGGGGCTGGATCGGTCTTTTTACCTTTTTCTACATCGCCATCATGCTGCTGATTAGTATCGGCAATGCTCTCGACCACGTCGTGAACGCGAGCGAAATCGAGATGGATCTGAGTCACGGAACCCTCATGGCGATCGGTCGACGATTCATTTTCTTGGTCTTCATGCCCATTGCTCTTCTGATCTCGAGCCTCCTTATGAGCTGGATCAAGGATGATTCGTGGATGAGGTACGTCTTTAAGCTCCATTATTTGGGAAGCTTTCTCGCACTTCCGCTTCCATGGAGTCTCGACCTACTCGTCTTCGTCTTGCTCTATCTCTACGTCCCCAATCGCAAGGTCACGCCTCGCCAAGCGCTGCGCGCAGCTCTCTTCTCAACGCCGCTCTATATCGCAGGCAAACACGCGATGGGCTACTACAGCGCCTACGCCCTCACGACGCATAAGATCTATGGCGCTTTTGCCGTGATACCGTTGATGATGCTCTGGATTTACGTCGCGTGGATGATCGTGCTGACGGGAGCACTCTTCATTCGAGAGAGCGCAGGAACAATGGCGCGGACTACTTCGCCGGCTTCGTCTCCGAAGTCTGCTTCTTAGTTCTGCCCCACCACCAAAAACAAGGAATCCAAATATCCATACGTCTTCGACCGCCTTAGAGGACTTATCGGTTAGCGCGACTTCGAATTGAAGCGCACAAAGCGCACGATGACGCGATGCGTATTTTTCTTGAAGTGCTCTCTACCAAATTCCTGGCGTCTCAAGAGCTTAGAGAGATCTAGGGCACCCTCCGAAATGCCGCTACACTAGTGATTGAGCCATTGGTTTTCTGAGGGGGAATCCATGACGTTACGCATTTTGTTTGTCTGTTTTGCTTTTCTCGCGGGAACTTTTTCGGCTTCGTCGGCGAAAGCGAAGATTCCCATCATGAAGCAGAAAATCGTCTATGGCCGTAAACCGTCGTCGCCCCTCGAAATATTGAAGACCGATGAACTTCTTGCAGCGGCCCGCTGTTCGACGGACGTCGCGCATGTCCTCGACCACTGGGGCGCGATCGGGAAATGGAAACTTAGCAACGTCGATATGGACGGCGCTCACGTCTACCGCGGACGCACCTCGTGGAGCGGAGTGTGGATCGAAGCACGCCGTTATGCGAACGATGAAGTCACCGCCTTCCGCATCACGAACAATTCGCTCACGACCGCAACCTGGCGCAACGCCAACTGCACGCCGAGTCTTCGCGTCGATACATCGACTCAAAAGAAGAATTTCGCTTACGGACGTTTCAGCGATCACGATCTCGACACACTTCTCAAGCAAGGCGGCAAAGGCATGATCTACATCTGGTCTCCGCACATGAATCTGTCGATGATCGGTCTGAAAGAAGCCGTGGCCATCGCCAAAGAACTGAAGATCCACATTGAAGTCATGGTCGACGGCTCGGCCGATCCACGGGCTCTCAAAGATGCCCTGCAGTCTCAGCATATCGATGCGCGCTATTTCCAGGCCGTCGACTCGCTCGACATCCTGATGAGACACACGACTCTGCACTATCCCTCTCTTCTCCTATTCAAAGACGGCGAAGTCTTGGACTTTATGCTGCCTGGCTACGAAGCCAAAGCTCCGCTCATGGAAATCGTGAGTTCGCGACTCGGGATGTGATGAGATGAACACGCTGAATACAATCATCACCGCTTCACTGTTCTTCGGCCTCGGCCTCTCGTCCGCCCGAGCGCAACACGACATCTCGGGATCCGAGAATCCCTCTCGCGCTCCCGAATGTAAGACCATCGAACCCGCTCTTTCTAAAATTTACGGCGTGGGAGCCACGTCCCTCAACTATTTCATCTCTGCGAACGGTTACCTCGTCTACGTCATCACCAACCAAGGGAATAAAGTTCTCGATACGCGGACCGGAAAGCTTTTCGATGTTCCGGGCGGCGTGGATCCTGTCCCCACTCCCGACGGGAAGTATTTCACCACTCCGGGGCTGAGTTTCTATTCGGCCGAAGATCTCAAAAAAGGAATCGCCGAAGGCAAAGAACATTTCTCGGACCTCCCCACGATCCAAGATCGCAACGGCGGCTTCGGCGTCTACCAATCGATCGGCGTCTTACCCGGAACAAAGACCTATCGCGCGGCCACGGACCGCGACGGCTCGACCTTCGCGGAATATGAGCCCTCGGAAGACGGCAAGAGCGTGAAGCTCGTGCGCGAACCTGCGCAGCTGTGTCCGAACATCGGCGCCGGCACAGACCGAACGGGGAGCCGTTTTGAAATGATGCAACTCCCGATGATCTCCAAAGACGGGATGCACCTTTCCGTCTACGACTCGACCACGCAGACCACCAAGATCTATTCCATCAAAGATCCCACGAACTGCGAACTCGAGCTCGACCTCGGCATGCCTGCCGGCAAGGTCGACTTCGATTTCACCGGTAACAAGATCGCGTTCCATACGGATTTTTACGGATTTATCTCGCACTACATCAGCGACGTTTCTTCGGACCTCACGCGCGACATCGTCGTCATGAACTTGAATAAGGACAAAACCGGAAAGTTCACCAGCATCGATTCTTTTGCCCGCCTCACCCACTCGCTCAATAAAGGATCGGGAACCTACTATCCGCGCTGGACCGAAGACGGCAGCCTCTACGCCACGCGGTTTCTCAACAGCGAATACAGCGTAGGAAAATTCGACATTAAGAACGAGAAGTTTGCTCCCTACTGGTCGCCGAAGACCCAGAGCCAGCCCGCCTTCGATAAAGAACAGGCCAAACGCTACGCCCTTGGCGCGTTGATCGCGGAGAAGTGTCTCGACACTCCCGAATCACTCTCACTCTTCGATCGCAGTCTCTTTGCGCTGAGCCTGGACCCTGCCGCGTGCGAATCGCTTGTGACTAAGTACTGGGCCGACGAGAAGCTCGACAACAAGATCAAGGGCGACATGGATCGCCTTCCCATCGGAGACGCGGGCAAGAAATCTATCGCAGAACTGACGATCGATGATCTCAAAGCACTCTGTCAGTCCGGCTCCGCCAGCACGGAGAAGGCAGAACAGGTCGGCGACACGCTGAAACACAACAAGACCATGCAAGAAACATTTACGTCATCATGTGCCGAGTGCCACGCCAACGGGTTTACCGACGAGTCAGGCAAAGTCGCTCCGAAATTTTCACTCAGTACCATGACCGAAGGCGAACTGTTCCGTTCCTTACGTCTCATGCAGTCGGGCGCGATGCCACCCGAGGGATCAGAAGCCCTGTCCCCCGAAAAGAAAAAATTGCTGCAGGATCTCTTCAAACAAAAGCTTAACGACACAGGAGACGCTCAATGAAATTCCCTCTCAAGATCTTCTTTTTGAGCACGGCATTCGTGATCACGGCTTCGCATGTTTCAGCCCAATCTGATAGCCCTGACGCCTCTTCCGCGAGCAGCTCCGATGGCATGGAGTGCCCGCCCGACTCCAACTCCGGAGCGGTTCTCGATTTGTGGCGAAGTGAAGCCGTTAAAGTCGTTTTACATGGCAACTACGGAGTCGTACGAAACACCCTTAAGAAGTGTTTCCCGGATAAAGTTCCTGCCTGTCTTAAAGATCTCGCGCAATACGTTGATCAGAAGACCGCGAAACCTCCCGGGAACATCAAAGCCGCTCTTCAACAGGTGAGCTCCATTCAAAAGCCTAAGGACCTTCCCGAAGAATTTTGGGTCAGAGACGCCAACGGCGATGTTTCCGACACGCAAGTGCGCATGCCAAAAAATATCCTGCAGCTCGCCGCTCAAAAAGGCTGGCCCGCAACGCCCTATAAAACGCGTTCAAGCGGGGGGTTTGAAGGCGGCGGCAATCTTTTTGTTGTTGTCGTTCCCGGAGCGAAACGTGATATCGCTCTGCAGGTCGAAATCGCTCCGGGGGGCAACCGAAGCGATCCGATGCCTACCATTCCGGAAGACGGAAGCATCACGGGTCGCGGTCGCCTGACAATGATCTACGTCGACAAGAACAAGGCTCAGCAGCACATCGGACAGTTCCGTTCGGCTTTTAAAAGCGACGGACAAAACGATGTCTACAACTGGGATGAAACTCCTGAAAATCCCAAATATTGTATGTCTTGCCATGCCAATCCTTTCCGCCCAATAAGCCCCGTCGGTTACAAAGCTCTCAATGGCGAAGACAAACCCATGACCCCTGAGCACAAGGCGAAAGTCGACGAGATCAACAAGATTCTCGCCATCGATCATTCGGAATGGCCTACGATCCAAAGCGACGGTCATGACATGAAGACTTCGCGTGACGTGGACGAACAGCCCATCGGTTGGGCTCCGAAGGATTCTCCAACGCGCACTCAGCAATTCATCGAAGAGTGCTCGAAAAATCTGATGGAGGAAAAGATTTACGGGTTCGCTGGTTACAGTTCCACCGTCACGCCCGATCCCACCCAGCCCTTGAACTGGAAAAAGGTGCGTACCGCGATGGCGTGTTACTCGTGTCACAACGGCGACATGCGTGGAACCCTAGGATTACAAAGCTTCAGTCAAAAAGAAATTCGCTTCAAATTGCTCGTGGACCGTTCGGTTCCCGAGGGCATGGATCTCAATACCAACGAACGTCTCGCGATTTACCAGTGTCTCCACAAGGAAGGCGAAGCACTGGCCGACACGTGGACAAAAAGCGGTGCTTGGATGACCCAGAAGGAATGCCGAGACACTCCGAGATCCCTGATTCCCGCCTCTTCGCCCGGGACTTCCGCCCACTGAGTTTGCTAGGCTGACCCGGTCATGGCGATCACCCCTGAAGAAAACGTAAAAAAAGATTTTCGCGAAAGCGAATTCCTCGATGCCCGGACCAAAGTCTGGATGCTCATTGAGGACTTCGCGTCGCACATTCGTCCGGGCATGCTCGAGAGCGAAGCGAAGATTATCGGCAAGGAGATTCTCGTCAAAGAGGGAATCTCGCAGTCGTGGCACGCTCCTCAAGTGCGCTTCGGCTCGCACACGCTGAAATCTTTTGGCGAGCCGGTGAGCGAAGATCTTCGTCTTGGCGATAATGACATTTTCTTTCTCGATCTCGGACTCGTGTGGAACGGCTATGAGGCCGACGCCGGTCGCACCTTTGTGGTCGGCAGCGACGTGGAGCATCTCAAGTGCCGCGACGACGCTCGCCGCATCTTCGAAGAAGTCGCAACGCATTGGTCGAACAATAAGGTGAGCGGAGTGGCTCTCTACGATTTTGCGATTAAGTCCGCACGCTCGCGAGGGTGGATTCTCAACCTTGATTTGAATGGGCACCGACTCGGGGATTTCCCGCATGCGCTCGTTCACAAGGGAAGCCTTCAAGATTTTGCGGAAGTCCCGAGCCCCAAGCGCTGGGTACTTGAGATTCAGATTCGTCATCCCTCGAAGAGTTTTGGGGCCTTCTTTGAGGATTTGCTGATTTAAAGGGCCTTAAAAAACTGACCAAAAACTAGACACTGCGCTGCCGCGCTTTGTTCCTAGAAGTCGCAATTGAGACAAAGTACCGTTTAAATTCAAATACTTATAGAGCATTCACTCGGACCCTATCGTGCTTTATCCTAAGCATGAAGTCGTCGTCAAAATGGACAGTCCTCGGTCTCCTCACTCTTCTCCAAGCGTGTGGCAGTCCCTTCGACATTAAGGCGAGTTGCGACACGGGCTTCTACACCACCAACTCCGGCAAGCTCATGCACTGGCCCGACGGCAGCCGCATCGACTTCCAAATGCACAAGAGTGTTCCCGCGGAAATGCGCGAAGTGATC